>NZ_JAAIUN010000086.1:0-1064 GCF_013317245.1 Blautia sp. MSK.20.85 | reverse complement strand
CAACAAAAACGATTAACCATCAACAAACACATGTATGTAGTTTTGAATATACAATCATTAGAAAGTGGCTTAAACAGCCACTTTTTTTGTGCTATAATAAGAAATATTTTATATTAATTCATCCATTATCATCCGAAAACACTTTTTCTCTACACAGCAAAACGAAAGGATCTATTTATGAAAACATTATACGTATCAGATCTTGACGGAACTCTTTTACGAAAAAATGAAACCTTATCCACGTATACAATAAAAACAATCAATACCTTAACTGCCTCAGGCATGTTATTTTCCTATGCAACAGCCCGTTCATTAAATACAGCAAAAAAAGTAACAGAAGGTCTTAACACACATTTTCCTCTTATTATATACAACGGTGCATTCGTAAAAGATAATATCACAGAGGAAATCCTCATTGCCAATTATTTTGAGGAGGACGTATATGAGGTATTAAAAGATCTTTTTGCACACGAAATATATCCGATCATATATTCATATCAGAATAATATCGAAAAATTTTCTTATATACCGGAAAAAGCAACAAGCGGAATGCAGGCCTTTTTAAACAGCCGAAGAGGTGACAAACGCACTAATATTGTAACCGCAGAATCGGAACTGATGGATGGGAATCTTTTTTATATCACATGTATTGATAAGCCGGAGAAACTGGAACCATTTTATCATAAATATAAAAATAAATATCACGTTGTTTATCAGAAAGACATCTATACAGGAGAACAATGGCTGGAGATCATGCCACAAAAAGCATCCAAAGCGCAAGCTGCTTTGCAGTTAAAACAAAAACTGGAATGTGACAGATTAGTTGTTTTTGGCGATGGGAAAAACGATATTGATATGTTTGAAATTGCGGATGAAGCCTATGCAGTGGAAAATGCAGTAAGTGAACTGAAAGTTGTGGCAACCGGAATCATCGAATCTAATGAAAATGACGGGGTGGCGAAATATCTCCACACACGACAAACGCATGAGTAAATAAATTGTGAACACCCCCCTTTTCTAGTAAAATAAAAGAAAAAGGGGTGTTATTTATGCAGGAATTATTA
>NZ_JAAIUN010000085.1:0-1083 GCF_013317245.1 Blautia sp. MSK.20.85 | reverse complement strand
CGTCCGATGAACTGGAAGGATTGTATCTGGCAAGAGAGGATGAACAGATATGCCTTCTGTACTATCAGGTATTTGTAGGGATGTTGGAAATCAATATTAATTCAGCCGAAGTGCTGTACAAACAGAAGGAGGAAACAATCAATGAGTAAGATGGAGTATATGCCGGTAGATTGTCTGCAGGTGCCGAAGGTGCTGTTCCAGATGGAAAAATACAAAAATCTGTCAAATACAGCAAAGATTTTATACAGCTTATTTCTGGATCGTTTGAAATTTGCGGTGCAGAATGGTTGGGTAGATGGTAAGGGGGATTTGTATGTAATTTATCCAAAAAGTGAAATGAAGAAAGACCTGAATACAACCAGATATGGGGTAGATCAGGCAGTACAGGAACTGGTGGAGGTTGGAAATCTGGTGCGTATCATTCCGAACAATGGAAAAGCAAACCACTTTTATATCAACGATATTTATGAAAATGAGATGGAGGAAGAATCAATGATGACATTAGACAGCATTATGGCAAATATGCCGATGGAAGAAAGAGAAATCATTATGGACAAAATGGTGAAAGCATCCAGAGATATTCTGGAAACAATTGCAGATATGGGATATCTGGATGAATATGGGACACCACTGACTTCAATGGAAGAAAGAAATTATCGAGATGAGCTGGGACAGCTTGATGTTGATCAGATTTCCTGTGATGGCTATGAATTTGGCATGGATCTGGCGTTTGGAATTCTTGAAGAGAATGAGGAAAATGCTGATAGAGTACTGGATATTCAGAAATATGTGAACAGGCAGAATAAAAAGTGTTCAAAAAAGAAATTTATGAAAGTTTTGGAGACTCTGGTACACGCAATAGGAAATGATGAAGGATTTATTGCCGATATGTATGCGTGTGATAAAGAGGCTAGGAAAATCTATTTGGAAGAGGCGATGAATGCATTCAATTATGTGCTTGATGAATTATGTCATGGTACAGGTAGTGCGGCAAATTGTGATTTCGATGTAGAAGAGTAGGAAAATATTATGGCAGATTTTGAATATTTCAGAGCAGAAGAATCTGACCAGTTTTCTTTTTTT
>NZ_JAAIUN010000084.1:0-1087 GCF_013317245.1 Blautia sp. MSK.20.85 | reverse complement strand
CGTCCGATGAACTGGAAGGATTGTATCTGGCAAGAGAGGATGAACAGATATGCCTGCTGTACTATCAGGTATTTGTAGGGATGCTGGAAATCAATATTAATTCAGCCGAAGTGCTGTACAAACAGAAGGAGGAAATAATCAATGAGTAAGGTGGAGTATATGCCGGTAGATTGTCTGCAGGTGCCAAAGATGCTGTTCCAGGTGGAAAAATTCAAAAATCTGTCAAATACAGCAAAAATTTTATACAGCTTATTTCTGGATCGTTTGAAATTTGCGGTGCAGAATGGCTGGGTAGATCATAACGGAGATCTGTTTGTTATCTATCCAAAAAGCGAAATGAAGAAAGACCTGAATACGACTCGATATGGCGTAGATCAGGCAGTACAGGAACTTGTTAAGATTGGAAAGCTGGTGCGTATTGTTCAAAACAATGGAAAGGCGAACCACTTTTATATCAATGATATTTATGAAAATGAGATGGAGGAAGAATCAATGATGACATTAGACAGAATTATGGCAAATATGCCGATGGAAGAAAGAGAAATTATCATGGACAAGATGGTGGCAGCATCCAGAGATATTCTGGGAACAATTGCAGATATGGGATATCTGGATGAATATGAGACACCACTGACTCCTATGGAAGAGCGAGGCTATTACGATGAAGAAGGTAATCTTGATATTGATGCCGTAGAAGCCGATGGCTATGAGTTTGGTATGGATCTGGCATTTGGCGTGTTATCTGTTTGTGAAGGAAAGCCTGAACATGTGCTGGAAATTCAGAAATATGTAAATGAACAGTATGAGTGCTGTTCTAATAAGAAGTTTATGAAAGTTCTGGAAACAATCGCACGAATGAATGGAAACGAGGAGGTTTATATCGAGGATATGTATGCCTGCAATAAAGAAGCAAGGAATTATTATCTGAGCGAGTTAATGATGTGCTTCAACTTTGTGTTTAATGAGATGTGTCATGGAACAGGCAGTGCAGCAGGGTGTGATTTTAATAGTGAGGAAGAATAGGAAATAAGCTATGGCAGATTTTGAATATTTCAGAGCAGAAGAATCTGACCAGTTTTCTTTTTTT
>NZ_JAAIUN010000083.1:0-1198 GCF_013317245.1 Blautia sp. MSK.20.85 | reverse complement strand
AAGAATTTTATGAATATGTCAAAGACAATGTAAAGGAGTATCTGCCAGAGTCTTACAGGGACGCAGAAATTAAACTTCAGGAAGTAGAAAAAAACAATGGACTGAAGCTTACTGGCATTACAATTCCAAATGGGAATCAGAGAATCGTACCGACAGTCTATCTGGATTCCCTCTACCAGGAATATATCAATGGGAAAGATGTAGATTCTTGTGTTGGGGATGTAGCTGATATGCGTATTGAAGCACAGGGTAAAGCAGAATTTTTTGATATGGGAGTTCCGGATATTCTTGATTATGAGAAGATGAAGGACAAATTACAGATGAGAATTTGTGACAAAGAATGGAATACCGATCGTTTGGCAGACAAAGTAGTCACAGAACACGGAGATTTTGCAGCTTATTATGCAGTAAATCTGGAGGAAAATGGAGAGGGAATCAGCAGTATTCCAGTAACTGTTTCTCTGATGAACGAATGGGGAGTATCTGTCGAACAGATTCAGGCAGATGCGATGATGGCAGATACGAACAGAGGCGTGCAACTGGTGGGTATGACACAGATTATCGAATCTATGATTTTTGGAGGAACACCGAAGAATCTTTTGAATGAAAAACTGGATATGGAAACTGTGGAGAATCCAATGTTCTGCCTTACCAATGAATCTAAGATGAATGGAGCTTCCCTGTTACTGCAGGAAGATATTCGGAAACAGATTGGGGAATGCCTGGGAAGTGATTACTTTGTTATCCCATCTTCCGTTCATGAAGTGCTGATTCTCCCGGATAACGGTATTTTTCAGGTTCCAGAATTAAATGCGATGGTACAGGAAGTCAATGAGACACAGGTGGAAAGACAGGAACAGCTTTCCGATAAGGTTCAGTTTTGTGACAAAAAGACTGCAGTAATGGAAAATGCTGAGCGCAGGGAAGCTCGTTTGGAAAAGGAAAAAGCAGCCGAAAAAGCGGAAGTAAAAGGTGGAATCCATGGAAGATTGGAGAAAGCTAAGGCAGAAATCAAGGCAAAAGAAGCAGACAAAGTGCCAAAAAATAAGTCAAAAGATCTTGCCGCAGCATTATAAAGAGAAGCAACGATGATTTTAAGGGGACTGTGCCAAGCAGTCCCTGATTTTATGAAAAGGAGTAGCACATGGCAAATAAATTATATGCAATGGAACAGCTGACGGAAGAGGTGGCAAAAGAT
>NZ_JAAIUN010000082.1:0-1199 GCF_013317245.1 Blautia sp. MSK.20.85 | reverse complement strand
ATTGATCATCTTTCTGTTTATATGAAATCCAGTGGAAAAGAATATCAGAACCATTTTGCAACAATCTGTCTTTGGGCAGAACGGGATGGAGCCAGGGCAGGAATGGATAAATATGAATTTCAGGAAGGAGAAAGCCTGTGATGGAAAATAAAGTAACAGCAGATTATCTGGACAAAGAGGGATGTCTTCATTGTGGCATCTGTGGAAAAAGAAAACAGATGAAAGTCAGTCTGATGGGATTTGAGCATGTAGTATCCTGTTTGTGCGAATGCGAGGTGAAAGCCAGACAGGAACTGGATGAGAAGATGCAGCGGGAAGAAGCACAGCGGCTGCTTTATCAGAGAAAATCCGTCGGACTTCGGGAAAGAAGATTCTGGGAATGGAAATTTGAAAATGACAATGGAAGCAACCAGAAGACACTAATTGCCAGGCAGTATGTAGAAAACTGGACAGATATGAAGAGAAAAAATGTAGGATTGCTTTTGATGGGACCAGTTGGAACTGGGAAAAGTTTCTTTGCAGGCTGTATTGCAAATGCACTTTTGGAACAGGGAGAACGTGTCATGATGACGAATTTTTCCAGGATTTTAAATGAAATGACCAGCTATCAGGCAGATAAGAACCAGATTATACAAAATCTTGTGGATTATCCGCTGCTGATTATTGATGATTTAGGAATAGAACGAAATTCTGAGTTTGCTTTGGAGCAGGTCTATAATGTGATAGACAGCCGCTATTGTAAAATGCTTCCGCTGATCGTAACAACGAATCTGGGACTGAATGAAATGAAATCCACAGACTTGGATACTGCCCATCAGCGTATTTACAGTAGAATACTTGAAATGTGTGTTCCCATCTATTGTGGTGGAGAAGATAAGAGAAAAGAAGAAGGGACAGAAAAACTCGTACAGGTGCAGAACCTGATTACCGGTTAATCTGTCTTTTTTCATTAAAGGGGGTGGTTGCCATGATTACAGATCTGGACAGCAGTTGAATCGCTGAAAGGAGGGAAAAGTCATGCAGGAAGAGGTAACTCAGAAAACGGTCACGTTCTGTATTCGGGCTACTAAGATTACGGCAGACCTGTTGAAAAAGGTTCTTGTTGCGTATCTGCGTCATCAGAGGCAGAAATCAGTAGAGAAGAAAGCACAGAAAAATCAGCCGAAACAGGGAAAGGTCACGGTAAAAGAGCTGGCAAA
>NZ_JAAIUN010000081.1:0-1200 GCF_013317245.1 Blautia sp. MSK.20.85 | reverse complement strand
TTACATACTCAAAAAGATGCTCCACGGTACCTTTTACATGATCCAAAAGTGTCACTTTATCCAAAAACTCTCCATTTTTGTTGATGATCAGAAGTCCTGTCGGTACTTCATCTTTCATCTCTACTTTCTGAATCTCGGCGGTATCTTCCAGCGTGAACTTCACATCCGTTGCTTTCAGATATCCATAAGGTGCCATTTCCTCACGAAGAGTGTATTCCTCTCCAACTGTCAGGCGTTTGATCACATGTGGCTGATCTTTTACAGACGTCCACTGATCCACAACATTTCCTTCTTTATCAAGAACGGTGAGTTTCGCCCCATCCAGCTCCACACCTGTTGTTACATCAGATTTCATGATTTCTACTGTTGTCGGCTGGTTCTTTTTCACAGTTTTCAGTTTTACTGTCTTCACATCCTGTCCCTGGTAAGAAGCATCCAGATTCAGAACTTCATCAGAGGATACGAATCCCACCGGTGCTTTTAACTCTTTCACATAATACTGTCCAAGTGGCAGATCCAGCGTACATACTGCAAGACCATCGTTATCAGAAGTCATTTCCTGTAAGAGTGTGTCTGCTTTCACGATCACTTTTCCATCTGCCTTAATATCCGCTTTGTTATAGATACCAAAGACAGCTCCTGCTACGGTTGCACCATTTTCTGCATCCTGTTTTTCTACCTGGATTACAACTTTCTGTCGGTCATCGCCAACAGTCACTTCCTGTTCGATCACAGGTGTATCCTGATTGGCATAGACAAATGCGACTTCTGATCTGTCATGGTTCAGTACGAATCTTTCCGGTGCAGTCTTTTCTACCACATAGTAAGAACCAAGCGGCAGATTCTCTGCAACTGCTTTTCCGTCTTCCCCGGTCGTTACCGTTGTTACCAGTGCATCTTTTGCATAGATCAGCTGTCTGTTTCCGTTTTCATCTTTCTGATAATCCGGTGTATAGATATTTTCAGCTGCATAGACATTAAATTCCGCACCCTTCAGGTATCTTTCTTCATAAACAAAATCCTTTTTGAATCCGGTCAGCATTTCACCTTTTTTATAGATCGTCAGCTTTCCTTTTACCGGATGGTTCTCGTAATCTACCGTAATAATGGCATCTCCGCTCTCAGAATCCATCTGGTATGCTGTGTTTGCATCCACCGCAATCTCTACATAGTTCTTATTGATTGTGTACCCTTCCGGTG
>NZ_JAAIUN010000080.1:0-1203 GCF_013317245.1 Blautia sp. MSK.20.85 | reverse complement strand
TTACATACTCAAAAAGATGCTCCACGGTACCTTTTACATGATCCAAAAGTGTCACCTTATCCAGAAACTCTCCATTTTTGTTGATGATCAGAAGTCCTGTTGGAACTTCATCTTTCATCTCTACTTTCTGAATCTCGGCAGTATCTTCCAGTGTGAACTTCACATCCGTCGCTTTCAGATATCCATACGGTGCAATTTCCTCTCGAAGGGTGTATTCTTTACCCACAGTCAGTCGTTTGATCACATGTGGCTGATCTTTTACAGAAGTCCACTGATCCACAACATTTCCTTCTTTATCAAGAACGGTGAGTTTTGCCCCATCCAGTTCCACACCTGTTGTTACATCAGATTTTGTGATTTCAACTGTTGTCGGCTGGTTCTTTTTCACTGTTTTCAGTTTTACTGTCTTCACATCCTGCCCCTGGTAAGAAGCATCCAGATTCAGAACTTCATCAGAGGATACAAATCCCGCCGGTGCTTTTAACTCTTTCACATAATACTGTCCAAGCGGCAGATCCAGCGTACATGCTGCAAGACCATCGTTATCAGAAGTCATTTCCTGCAGAAGTGTATCTGCCTTTACAATGATCTCACCTTTCTCATTCTTCAGATCTTCTGTGTTATAGATGCCAAAGACAGCTCCTGCTACGGGTGCACCATTTTCTGCATCCTGTTTTTCTACCTGGATTGCAACTTTCTGGCGGTCATCGCCAACCATCACTTCCTGTTCGATCACAGGTGTATCCTGATCCGCATAGACAAATGAGACATCCGATCTGTCATGGTTCAGGACGAATCCTTCCGGTGCAGTCTTTTCTACCACATAGTAAGAACCAAGCGGCAGGTTATCAGCAACTGCTTTTCCGTCTTCCCCGGTCGTTACCGTTGTTACCAGTGCATCTTTTGCATAGATCAGCTGTCTGTTTCCGTTTTCATCTTTCTGATAATCCGGTGTATAGATATTTTCAGCTGCATAGACATGAAATGATGCACCCTTCAGGTATCTTTCTTCATAAACAAAATCCTTTTTAAATCCGGTCAGCATCTCACCTTTTTTATAGATCGTCAGCTTTCCTTTTACCGGATGGTTCTCGTAGTCTACCGTAATAATGGCATCTCCGCTCTCAGAATCCATCTGGTATGCTGTATTTGCATCCACCGCAATCTCTACATAGTTCTTATTGATTGTGTACCCTTCCGGTG
>NZ_JAAIUN010000079.1:0-1210 GCF_013317245.1 Blautia sp. MSK.20.85 | reverse complement strand
AAGAATTTTATGAATATGTCAAAGACAATGTAAAGGAGTATCTGCCAGAGTCTTATAAGGACGCAGAAATTAAACTTCAGGAAGTAGAAAAAAACAATGGTTTGAAGCTGACAGGTATTACGATTCCGAATGGAGATCAGAGAATCGTACCGACAGTCTATCTGGATTCTCTCTACCAGGAATATATCCATGGAAAAGATGTAGACTCTTGTGTTGGCGATGTGGCTGATATGCGTATTGAGGCACAGGGAAAAGCAGAATTTTTTGATATGGGAGTTCCAGATATTCTGGATTATGAAAAGATGAAGGACAAATTACAGATGAGAATTTGTGATAAGGAATGGAATACCGATCTTCTTGCAGATAAAGTAGTCACAGAACACGGAGATTTTGCAGCTTATTATGCAGTAAATCTGGAGGAAAATGGAGAAGGGATCAGCAGTATTCCGGTAACTGTTTCTCTGATGAACGAGTGGGGAGTATCTGCCGAACAGATTCAAGCGGATGCGATGGTGGCAGACCGAAAACGTGGTGTCACACTTATGGATATGAATGAGATTATCAAATCTACGATTTTTGGTGAAGAACCAGAAAACCTGCTGAATGAAAAAATGGATATGGAAGCCATGGAAAACCCAATGTTCTGTCTGACAAACAAAGCTAAGATGAATGGAGCTTCCCTGTTACTGCAGGAAGATATTCGTAAACAGATTGGGGAATGCCTGGGTAGTGATTATTTTGTCATCCCATCTTCCATTCATGAAGTGCTGATTCTCCCTGATAACGGAATTTTTCAGGTCCCGGAACTAAATGCGATGGTAAAAGAAGTCAATGAGACACAGGTAGAAAGAGAGGAACAGCTGTCAGATAAGGTTCAGTTCTGTGATGGAAAGACAGCAGTCATGGAAAATGCTGAACGCAGGGAAGCACGGCTAGAAAAAGCAAAAGAAGCAGAAAAAACAGCTGTAAAAAAAGAAGCCAAAGGAGGAATACACGGAAAGCTGGAGAAAGCCAAGGCAGAGATCAAGGCAAAAGAAGCAGAGAAAGTGCCGAAGAATAAGTCAAAAGATCTTGCCACAGCATTATAAAGAGAAGCAACGATGATTTTAAGGGGACTGTGCTAAGCAGTCCCTGATTTTATGAAAAGGAGTAGCGCATGGCAAATAAATTATATGCAATGGAACAGCTGACGGAAGAGGTGGCAAAAGAT
>NZ_JAAIUN010000007.1:0-162719 GCF_013317245.1 Blautia sp. MSK.20.85 | reverse complement strand
TCCATACCATTGTGCCTGCACCCTTGCAATCTCTTTATGAAAATATCTTTCCAATGCAAGATATCTTCTGCCCAGGATAAATGTATTCCCATTCCCGGAATCATAGCATGTCATAAGATTATGAAGTCCCAGATCAACTGACAGATAGTGTCCATTCTGCGAAAGTTCTTCCCTCTCTGAAATCTCATAAACAACAATAACTTTACATTCACCTTTTTCCGGTGGGTAGATCCGCAACTGTTTGATCTGATCCATGCCCCTGAAAATCTTATTTTCAAGATAAAGAAAGTTCTCATGGATCTGATACGTTTCTTCCATATATCTTTTTAATGCTTTTGGAAGGGACAGACGGACTTTTTCTGTGTCCCATTCATGTATAATTCCCATCTGCATATAGGTAATGGGGATACTTTCCTGTTTAAACCGCGGTGGTCTGGGATTCTCAATCCCTCCGGATCTTTTCAAGGCGTAAAAAGATTTCCATGCTTTATCCAGCAGCTTGCAGACTTCCTGGGCTGTCTGAGATGGAAGCTGTTTATACCACAGATCCTCTCTATGGGATTTTTTCTGATAATACCAGTCCGGGTATTTCTCCATTCCCATTTCTTTGTAATGCTGACGTTCGTAATTACAGACATTCCAGAGCTTGGATGCCGCATAACACATATGTCCGATGACGTTTGCATATTCCTGACTGACCTTTATGGATGTTTTCTTTGACAGCAGCATTTCCCACCTCTATGATCTCAATAAGCTTTACTCTGATGCTCAATATATCTGCGGATATTTTCTTCCGACACAGACCCGACCGTTTCCACATAATAGGAATGGTTCCACAGCTCTCCTTTCCAAAGCTGTTCTCTTATTTCCGGAAAACATTCGAATAATTTCCTGCCGGTGATCCCTTTCAGATATTTCACGATCGCAGTTATGGATAATTTGGGAGGAGCAGACACAAAACAGTGCACATGGTCTCCTTCCCCACATTCAAACAAATGGACGGTAAAACCTTTATCCGCTGCGATCTCCTGCACCAGCTCCTGAAGATATGCTTCAATCTCCGCATTCAATATCTTCCGCCGGTATTTCACTGACCATACCATATGGTAATTAATATTGCACACACAAGTGCGGTAATGTATAAGATTCTCCTTCATACATATAGTATAGCATAGTATTAAGAATATCACAATAAAATGCCGAACATATTTTCTTTTTTAATAAAGCTGGATACAGCATTTTTTAGTAAAAAAATAAATATATTTTACTTATAATGTGCAGATATGCACAGTTTACGCTTTCATCTCGGCAATTGAATTACCGAGGATTCCCGCTTATCTTCCTAAACTTATTTTTTATCTGCATTGGATCTTCTCTATGCTTTTTTATCATAACACAAACACCTTCACCTGTCGTCCTGTATGACAAAATGTTTCTTATTTTTCCAAAACCATTGACACAAAATCTCTGCGCGTTATAATGTTAGTTGTAACTAATTTATGTTGGCGGATATCTTTCCGCTTTCACTGTTCACATACGGCTTTTTATGGAGGAATCATGCCACTGAATTTAGCTGATATCAACACCGATTATATCATTCAGAAAATATGCGGGAATGAAGGGGACCGCCATTATCTGGAAACCCTGGGGTTTATCGAAGGCGCAACTGTACGGATCGTATCAATCCTTCTCGGCTCTTACATCGTCCGCATACAGGAAAGCAAAATCGGTATCAGTCAGGATTTTACAAAAATGATCATCGTGCAGGCCTGAAAAAGCCTGCTCAATTTTATTTATCAATAAACAAGGAGACTTATTTTACCCATGAAAAAAGAAAAAAGTGTACTTCATCTTTGCGAAGGCACCCTGCTTGCGCTTGTGATCCTGTTGATTATGGATCTTTATCTTCTGAAATTTCTTCAGGATCCGGAAGTATCCTACTATCCCATACTTCATCTTATGGAAGCAGCTCTGGCACTTCTGGTTGTGACCCTGGCGCTTTCCCTGATCCAGAGAGAACTTCTCTCCCGTCTTATCGTAAAGGCATTTCGGGATATCACCGGTGTCCACAACAAAACATCCCTGGAAAAGCTGGTTCAGGACTTAAGTAACCGCCCAAGCACTTTTGGCGTTGGCGTCATGATGTTTGATCTGAACAATCTGAAATATGTCAATGACACTTACGGACATGAAAAAGGCGATGAATTTATCCAGACCTTCACCTACTGTCTCACCCGGATCCTGGATTCTGACAGTTTTCTGGCCCGCTATGGCGGAGATGAGTTCATCCTGATCCAGCAGAACACCAGCCTCTCCGAGCTTCAGCATATGGCAGAGAAACTGGATTCCCTTGTTCAGGAATACAACACCAGAACTACACTGCCTTTAAGTTATGCCATCGGATATGAAGTCAGTTTCCAGAATCACTATTTTATGATGGAAGATCTGATCAATGCCGCAGACAAAAAAATGTACCAGGACAAAGCCAGCAGGAAAATTGCTGCTATCCGGGAACTTGCCCCTTCCACCCATTCCCGCAATACGGTAATCCCTGCCATCTCTTCGGAAGCCCTTTCTGAAAAGATCCGGCAGATCCAGAAAAGTACCGGAAGTTCCCTCTCCATCGCCCTGATCTCCACAGACATAGAAAATTTTCATTACATCAATGACAAATACGGATATTCCCTTGGAGACGAAATTCTGAATATTGTCTATGAAGAGCTGGCAGGAGCTTCCTTTACCATCCTTACCACCCGCTTTTTCTCCGATGTATTTGTCAGCATTGCAGATATTACGGACCTTACCAGTGAAGCGCTTCTGTCCCAGATCGCAAAACTTGATCAGCAGATCAGCCAGCGCATCCGCAATACCTACCACGTTAATTTCTTCCGCACAAACTCCGGAATCTGCTTTATCCCGGATGCCGAAACCTCACCGGAAACCGTACTGTCCTGTGCAAATGTGGCAAGGCGGCTCTCCAAAAAAATGATTCCGCCCTGCTGCATCTATTCAAGGGAAATTGACCGGCAGGAAAAAATGCAGGCAGAAATTCTCCATTCCTTCCATCAGGCTCTGAAAAATGAAGAATTTCAGATTTATTTTCAGCCCAAAGTATCTCCCACCAACGGAAAAATCTCCAGTGCGGAAGTCCTCGTCCGTTGGCTCCGTGACGAAAAAACGCTCTGGTCCCCGGCTGTGTACATTCCATTATTTGAACAGAATGGTTTTATCATCAGTCTGGATTATTATGTTTATGAAAAAACCTTCCGATGGCTTCAGAAATTTTCCATTCAGCTTCCGGCAGATTTTCGCATTTCCCTGAATGTCTCTCCACTGCACTTTGAGGAACCGGAAAATTTTGTCAAAAAGATCTGCGAACTGATCCGCACCTATCAGGTGGACACTTCACGCCTTACTTTTGAGATCACGGAATCCACCTATGTAAACAATACCGAGGCCGTCAACCGTGTGATCCGTGGCCTGAAGCAGCATAATATTCAGATTTCCATGGATGATTTCGGCTCCGGATATTCTTCCCTGAATACCTTAAAAGATCTGCTGTTCAATGAAGTAAAGATCGATCGGAAATTCCTTGGCGATTCCCTTACGGAAAATGCAAAGATCGTTCTTCAGGAAGTCTTCCATATGCTGAAACGCATGGGAAAATCCATTGTATGCGAAGGTGTGGAAACAGAAGATATTGCCGAATTTCTGAAAAAAGAAGGCTGCGATGAGATCCAGGGATTCCTGTATTACCGTCCTATGTGTGAGGAAGATTTTGAAAAGCTGCTCCTTGCACCGGGGGTATGATGTCAGTCTCTCATTTCTCCGAAGCAATCTGTTATGATAAAAAACCTCCCGGAACAGTACAGCATTTTTAACTGCTGACTGTTCCGGGAGGTTTTTATATTCATATATGTTATTTTTCGGATACTGATTTTGATCTTGCTTAAGGGAAGATCAATACCACCGTGTCATTGGCAGATCGTTGTTGATTCCTTTTGTCATAAGGATCTGATGAAGATCGATAATTCCATTATGGAAAGTTGCCGCACATGCAGACAGGTAGAGATCCCACATACGCAGAAATTCTTCGTCAAACATGGTTTTCTCTTTTTCAATGTTATCACGGAAATTCTTTTCCCAGTGAAGCAGTGTCTTATTGTAATGCAGACGGAGATTCTCGATATCCAGAGTATGGAAATTATCCTCTGCCATATGGTTCAGGATCTCACGTAAACTCGGAACGGTTCCGCCCGGGAAAATATATTTCTTAACCCACGGATCACCCGGGTGCTCCTTCAGGGCACTGATAAAATGAAGCAGGAACAGTCCACCTGGTTTCAGAACTTTCTCCACGCAATCAAGAAACAGCTGATAATTGTCACGGCCAACATGCTCCAGCATACCAACACTGACAACACGGTCAAACTGATACTCTTTCTTGGGAAGATCACGATAATCCATCAGCTCTACGGTAAGGTAATCTTCCAGTCCCTGCTCTTTGATCCTTCTCTGAAATTCCGCATACTGCTCATGGCTTAAAGTGATGCCGGTACCGTGGATCTTATACTTCTTCGCCGCCTCGATCAGCAGAAAACCCCAGCCACAGCCAATATCCAGAAGGCTCATGCCTTCTTCCAGATGTAATTTCTTAAGAATATAATCAACTTTATTTACCTGTGCCTGATACAATGTATCATCTTCATGAATAAAGTATCCACAGGAATAACTCATCGTCTCATCCAACCATAATTTATAAAAATCATTGCCAATATCATAATGGCTGGTTACTTCCTTTTCCTGGTTTTTCTTGGATGTTGAGCTGAACATGATCTTCTTCAGAGCAGACTCATTGGTAGAAAATTTCCCCATCTGTCCCAGAAAATGATCCAGTGCCTCATAAAGATTTCCCTCAATATCCAGATCCCCTCTCATATACGCCTCGCCCAGCGCAAGGGACGTACTTTTCATCAGATCTGCAAGAGGAATCGCTTTCTTAAAATTCACCGTAAATGTAGGTTCACCCTCTCCGATATGATACTCGGAATTCTTGAACTTTACCAGAAATGGATAATCTGTAAAGCGTTCAAGGAACTGCACCATTGCTTTCTCTTCTGTCTTTTCCTGTAATGTCTCAAACATAATAGTCTACCTCCTTTAACACTGCATATGATACACCCGGAGGAAGGCTTTATGTCAAGGTGCGATTTTCACAAAATATTCCCAAAAAAGCGGCCTAATTTCAGACCGCTTAAAAATTTATTCTATCATTCCTTTTTCTTTCAGAAATTCCACAGCTGTTTCTTTCGGAGTTTTTCCCTCTACATCTACCTGGTAATTCATATCCATCATCTCTTCTGTGGTGATAGCTCCTTCCATCATATCCATAACTTCCTGAAGCTGCGGATATTTTTTCAGGGTTTCATTCCTGGTAATGGACACAGCCTGATACGGCGGAAAAAACTCGATATCATCTTCCAGTTTCACAAGATCCATCTTTTTCAGTATGGCATCGGTCTCAAAAGCATCGATCACATCCACTTTTCCAGATGTGAGTGCCTGATAACGGATATTTCCTTCCAGACCATTCACTTCTTTAAAGGATACCTGAAATTCTTTTTTTAGCTTGGGCAGAAGATCCTCACGCTGGGTAAATGCTGTTGTGCAGCCCAGTTTCAGGCTGCCCGCCTGAGCCAGAAGTTCGGAAAGCTTTGTGAGATGACACTGCGCTGCTGTCTCCGGAGTGACTGCAAACACATAGGTATTACTGAATCCCAGAGAATCGGATACCTGCATGCTGTAGTTTTCTTCCATGCCTGTTTTTACTCTGTCATAGACTTCCTTCGAATCTGAAGACATTTCTTCTTTCAGGACGTTGGAAATCAGCACGCCTGTGTAATCGGTAAATGTGTCGATATCTCCCCGCTCCATGGCGGACATAGTGATCATGGTTCCGTTAAGATTAAATTTCTCTTCAACCTTGATATCTGTCTGGTCCTGGATCAGCTGGCTGTAAATATTTCCCAGGATCAGTGCTTCTGTAAAGTTCTCACTGCCAATTACGATTTTCTCTTCTTTTCTCTGGAACACACTGTATACAGAAGCGAAACATGGAACTACCAGGATCAGGACAAGAAGACAGACCGCCATAACTGTTCGTCTTTTCCGTTCTGCTTTTGTACGGTTTGTGATCTGGTCTACCGGTTTCAGGCCTTCCGGAGTCAGTGCATTCTCCACTTTTCCGAGAACAAAATCTACCACCAGGGCCAGAAGACAGGCAGGCAGTGCACCAAGAAGTACCAGATCCGCATCATTGGCATTTAAGCCCAGATTGATCAGCCATCCCAGACCTCCCGCACCTGCAAAAGCAGCAATGGTAACGGTTCCAACAGCTGTTACTGCTGAAATACGCACACCTGCCATAATATAAGGCATTGCGATGGGAATCTGTATTTTGTACAAAATCCTCCATTTTGTCAGGCCGATGCTGCTGGCTGATTCAATGGCCGACTGCTGGATACCGGTGATGCCGATATATGTATTTTTTATGATCGGAAGCAGGGCATAAATGATAACCATGATAATGGCCGGCTTCTGTCCGATTCCCACCACAGGAACCAGAAAAGCCAGAAGGCCGATACTTGGGATAGACTGCATGATATTTGCAATTCCGATCACAATAGACGAAGCCTTTTTGTTTTTTGTTACAAAAATTCCAAGAGGAATACCGATGCATATGGAAATCAGTACTGCTGCCGAAGTCATCTGAATATGTTCCAGAAGAAGCTGGACCAGCTCTTCTCTTCTCTGCATAAAAACTTCAAGAAAAGTATTCACCTGTCACCCCTCCTGTTCTTTTTTGTAACGTTTGCTGAGTGTCGAAAGAAGGATACTCTTGGTCAGTGCCCCCTTCAGTTCCCTGCGCTCGTTCAGTACCGGAATGATTCCGGATTTATAGTAATCGATCTCGTCGATGATCTCCTGAAGAGAGCTTTCTTCATAAACAGATACATAATCGGATGAGATCATATCCCCGATACTTGCGGACATATGCTGCACATCCAGTTTGCTTAAGTCTTCCAGCCAGACGATTCCCAGAAATCCCCTGGATTTTCCCTCTGTGATAAAAATACTGTTGATCGCATTCTGGCGCATAACCTGAAGCGCCTGTATCACAGTTCTGTCTTTGGAAAGTGTGTATGGTTCTTTGCACATAATGTCAGATGCATGTATATATTTCGGATTTCCCCACAAACGGTTCTTTCCTACGAATTTTTCCACATAATCATTGGCCGGATGCCTCAGGATCTCTTCTGTCTTATCGAACTGTATGACAGTTCCGTTCTGTATAAAGCAGATCTTGTCTGCACATTTGATAGCCTCATCCATATCATGGGTGACAAATACAATAGTTTTCTGGTATTCCTTCTGCAGCTTGACGATCTCGTCCTGCAGTTCTTCTCTTGTAAGTGGGTCCAACGCTGAAAAAGGCTCATCCATCAGGATCAGATCAGAATCTGTGGCAAATGCCCTGGCAACTCCCACTCTCTGGCGCTGTCCGCCGGAAAGCTGACATGGATAGCTGTTGCTGTACAGCTTGGGATCAAGATTTACCATATCCAGGAGTTCATTGATCCGCTGTTCCCGTTTTTCCGGTTCCAGTCCCTCAAGCTGGGGAACAATTTCAAGATTCTCTTTTACTGTAAAATGTGGAAACAGTCCGCCTTCCTGTACCACATACCCGATTTCTCTTCTTAATTTGATATCGGGGATCTCGCGGATGGATTTTCCGTCAATGATAATATCTCCCCGGTCCATGGGGAGAAGTTTGTTTATCATTTTCAGAAGGGTTGTTTTTCCACATCCGCTGGAACCAATGATGGCAACAAATTCCCCGGAAGAAAATGTCATATTGATATCCCGCAGGATCAGTTTATCTTTATAGGATTTCGAAACATTTGTAAATTCTATCATAGGCTTCACCTTTCCAATTCTACCTCATTATCCAGGTTGTCTCTCGATAGCTTCTTCTGATACATATCCAGAGTGAAGAAGGGCATTGACTGTGAATGCCCCTCTTCCTGTTCCATAATTATTTTACATGTTTTACGATCAGTGCATCGGCAACGCCTACACCTTCGCCTTCCGGATATACAAACAGTGGATTGATATCCAGCTCTTTCAGAGTATCTTTATTTGCGTTGGCGTATCTGCTGATTCCCGCGATGGTTTTGCACAATGCCGGAATATCGCATTTTGCGTTTCCTCTGTAGCCGTTGAGGAGTTTGTAGGATTTCAGTGATTTCAGCATATCCAGAGCTTCCTCTTCACACAGTGGAGCCGGATATAAAGCCACATCTTTAAATACCTCTACAAACACACCGCCCATTCCTACCATGATCATAGGACCAAACTGTGGATCGTTGTTTACTCCGATGATCATTTCCACGCCAGGTTTCAGCATGGGAACCATAAGGATTCCGTTGATCTTCGCATCCGGTCTCGCACCCGTTACATTATTCATGATCTCCTCATAAGCTTTTACAGCTGCTTCTTTTCCACGGATATTGAGTTTTACACCGCCAACATCACTCTTATGCAGGATGTCTGCGGATTCTACTTTCATAGCCAGCGGGCAATCAGCACTTTCTGCAAACGCAGCTGCTTCTTCCACTGTTTTTGCAATGACTTCTTTTGGAATATCTACGCCAAAATCTGCAAGTTCCATCTTGCTGTCATGCTCAGACAGTGCAAAGGTCTCCTTGCCAACTGGTGCTCCGGCAGAAAGTTCCAGTGTTTTTCCTTCGGAAGTATAGGAAATAAAATCAGCCAGATGACGGAGAATCTTAAATGCATATACCGGAGGAGGGAGAATCGGCACTCCGATCTTGAAGAGTTTTTCCTGGTATTCCGGGTTTCTGGTGTTTTCTGCAAACGGTATCATGGCAATCGGTTTGCAGTTCTTGCCTTTTTCCCGTACAACTTTTTCAATTCCCTGATACATATAGTGAATCGCAGGATCTGCCACTTCAAGAAGCAGAGTATAGCCGATCAGTACCATCTCAATATTTGGATCATCCATGACTGTACGCAATGCTTCTGCATACAGATCTGCATCGTAGGAAAGACTGGCTGTCATATCCAGCGGATTATTCGGAGATGCATAGGATGGAAGCTGTTCTTTCAGTTTTGCAAGAGTTTCCGGTGCAAAATCCGGATATTCGATTCCGTTAAGACTTCCTACATCCGCACAGATTCCGGTCTCGCCTCCGGAAAGGTTCATGGATGCAAAAACAGCCTTCTTCGGATAACGATTCAGTGTGGCAAGCATCAGTGAAGTGGCAATCAGTTCTTCCAGATCATCCACACGGATCGCTCCGAATTTTTTCAGAACTGCATCAAAGGATGCATCGGAACCTGAGAGACTTCCTGTATGGGAAGCTGCGATTGCTCCGCCTTTGGCACTTCTTCCTGCTTTGAGAATGACTACAGGTTTCTTTTTCGCAGCTGCTTTTTTCAGAACATCTGCAAATTTTGCCGCATTTTTTACACCCTCGATATAAACACTGACAACTTTTGTATCTTCATCTTCTACAAGGAAGTCCATATAGTCTTCCATCTGGACAATCTTTCCGTTTCCGGCTGAAATACTGTAGGAAAAACGCATTCCGGGATCATCCATCATGGAAAGGCACAGCTGGCCGCTCTGTGAAACAACGCCAACACTTCCTTTTCGGTCTCTCTTCGCAGAAATAAAAGCGAAAGCCTGCACATTATCAATGTAATTTACAAATCCGGCACAATTTGGTCCCATGACTGCAATGTCCAGTTCTTTTGCTGCTGCGATCAGTTCCGCCTCATTTTTCCTGCCTTCATCTGTTCCGATCTCGCCATATCCGCTGGCAAAAACAACGGCTCCGCCAACACCCTTGGCTGCTCCTTCTTTCAGAAGCGGAATGACTGTTTTCTGTGAAGTACAGATCACCATCATATCAATGGTATCCGGTATATCGGAAATACTCTTATAGCAGGGAACTCCAAATACACTTTCTCTTTTCGGATGTACAAAGTATACTCTGCTCATGTCTTCTACATAGCTGAGAGTATTACGGCATACATCTCCACCAAAACCTTCTTTTTCACTTGCGCCGATAACAGCAACTGATTTTGGTTTTAACAACTTGGTAAGATTCATATATCAGTCACCTCCTGATCTTATTTACCGGCTACTCCTCTTCGATAGCAAGCTACATTTTTCTCATTGTATTTGCCTTTTCCTTTTTTTTCAAAGAAAGAAACGATAGCGGATTCCATATATTCTACTGAGAACAGGTCGCTGTTGGCAGCCAGTGCTCCAAGCATGACAAGGTTCGCACCTTTTGGATTTCTGACTTCTGCCGCAATGTCTGTTGCAGGAATTTTTATAATTTTAATATCGTCTCTGTATTTACGGTCTTCCGGAACAATAGAGGAATTTACCAGAAGGAGTCCGCCTGGTTTTAATCTCTCTTCAAATTTGTCAATGGCAGGGGTATTCATGGTAAAAAGAATATCCGGATGTTTGGAGATCGGGCTGGCGATCAGCTTTTCGCTAACTTTTACTGTACAGTTTGCGGTACCGCCACGCATCTCGGAACCATAGGAAGGATAAAACAGTACGTTTTTGTCCTGTTCCATTCCTGCATTTATCAGAAGCATACCGGCAGTGAGGACACCCTGTCCGCCGAATCCCGCGCAAATAATTTCTTTTCCCATAATCTATGCCTCCTCTTTCTTATCCTTGAACTCTCCCAGCGGGAAGTATTTGATCATCTCGTTTTTGATACGTTCCACACTCTTTACCGGAGTCATATTCAGGTTTGTCGGACATGGAGAAAGAAGTTCCACAAGGCAGAAGCCTTCTCCTTTCATGTGCTTTTCAAAAGCTTTTCTGATGTATTTCTTGGATTGCATCATTCCTTTGGCATCTGCCATGGAGCCTCTTGCGAGGTATGCAATATCAAATCCTGTAAATGCCTGTTCTACACGGAATGGCATTCCAGCTTTTTTCGGATCTTTTCCTCTCGGAGTGGAGGTTGTGATCTGCCCTGGCAGAGAGGTCGGTGCGCACTGTCCACCTGTCATACCGTAGAGGCTGTTATTGATAACGATGGTTACCACATTGTCATTTCGGATTGCAGTGTGCATGGTCTCAGCCATTCCGATGGAATACGCCGCACCATCACCGATATATGCCATGACCGGATTTTCCGGACGGATCTTTTTTACACCGACAGCCGTTGCGATGGGACGTCCATGTGCTGCCATAATGGTATCAAATCTCCAGGAATCAATATTTAAAGAACCACAGGCAACGTCAACGATTGCCAGGAGTTTTTCACTTAAACCCATCTCTTCCATAACTTCTGCGATCAGGCGGACAGCCAGTCCATGCCCACAGCCCGGACAGAAACCGCTCTGTGTAAATGTAATTGTTTCAGGAGCTACTAATCTCATGTTATGCTTCCCCCTTTTTCAACATTTCTTTTGCTTTTGCAATGATTCCGTCAGATTCCGGAATTTCGAAGATCGATCCATAATGATCTACCGGATATCTACCGCCTGTTGCAAGTTTTACATCGTCTACCATCTGTCCGAGGATATTCATCTCTACGGTAAGAAATGCCTTTGCTTCTTTTGCCTGTTCAAAAGCTTTCACAGGAAACGGCCACAGTGTGATCGGACGGATCAGGCCCAGTTTAAAGCCTTCTTCTCTTGCGATCTCAACCGCCTCTCTGCAGACTCTGGAACTGATTCCATATGCTACCAGAACAACTTCTGCATCCTCAACCTGAATGCATTCGTATCTCTGTTCTCTCTGTTCCATCTCTGCATATTTATTGGAAAGGTAAGTTTCATAATCTGGATGTGTATAGTAAACATTCTGGATCTTTCTCTGCTCATCGCCTTTTTTACAGCCTTTGATCGTCCAGTCATATTTATTGATATCGTGCTCAATAAATTTCGGAATCTCCACTGCTTCGATCATCTGTCCGATCGCAGCGTCAGAAGCGATCAGTACCGGATGACGGTATTTCTCAGCAAGATCAAATGCTTCTGCCATCATATCTGCATTTTCCTGAACGGATGCCGGCGCAAGAACCAGTGTGTGGTAATCGCCGTGGCCGCCGCCTCTGGTAAGCTGCCAGTAGTCTCCCTGACCCTGTGCGATATCGCCAAGACCGGTTCCGATTCTCATTACATCAACGATAACTGCCGGAAGGTCTGCTGCTACAAGGTATGAAATTCCTTCCTGTTTCAGGGAAAATCCAGGGCCTGATGAAGTTGTCAGTGCACGTGCCCCGGCTGCCGCTGCTCCAAGAACCATGTTGATACCTGCAAGCTCGGATTCAGCCTGAATAAAAGTTCCGCCTACATCTTCCATTCTCCAGGATAAATACTCCAGGATCTCTGTCTGCGGGGTGATCGGATATCCACTGTAAAAACGGCATCCTGCTGCCAGTGCAGCTTCGGCCAGTGCTTCATTTCCTTTTAACAATACCTTAGCCATAACTGACCTCCTTCATCTTATTTCGAATACATAATCCGGACATACACGGTAACACATACCACATGCCACACATTTCGTTTCATCTACCTGAACTGTATTGTAACCTTTTTCATTTACAAAATCGGATACACTGAGTGCATCCTGTGGACATGCGTTGATACAATATCCGCAGCCCTTGCATCTCTTTGGATTCATATATAATTTTTCTTTATTTTCTTTTCCCATAATCGAACCCTCTCTATATAGCCTGTTCTCTGTTTTTCTTTCCAAGACGGTAAATAGTGAAAGCCAGTACCGCACCGATAATACCTGTTATCATCAGGAATGTAAAAATATAGTTATATCCCGCTGCTCCGTGCTGATCCATCCATTTTCCAAAAATAACGGAATAAATGGAATCTGGCAGGTAACCAATGATTGAAGCAATTCCTATTGTAGTTCCCGTCATCATTCTCGGGATTCCCGCCTCACTGACTGTGGAGAATACAACGCCGTACATCATCATTGCAAATGCACCCGGGATCAGTGTGTAAAGGCTTGCTGCCATTGGACTGATATCCGATGGAAGGATCATTACAATACCAAACAGCGCTGCTAGGATCAAAAATGCTGTCATCAGCCATTTACAGGTTGATTTGAACACTTTATCCGCAAGGATTCCACCTACCGGTGCAAGCAGAAGCAGAAGATAATTTCTGATAATGGAAATCAGGCCGGAACTTTCCGGGGATACTCCGATCACTTCTGTAAGGAACGGATTAAAATAAGAAGTACTTGTGTAATATCCATATCCACAGAAAATCGTAAGGGCAACCACCCATACAACCGGCATCTTTAAAAGTTTACCCAGATCTGAGAGCTGGAACTTCGGTTCTCCGTCATCTGCTGCGGATGCGTCTTTTTTGTCCTCTTTCATAAGGAAAATAAGAAGGATACCTGCAACTGCCGCAACACTTCCACCGCTTATTACGGCGCGTACAAAACCGGATGACATATCATTGCCTGCTGTTTTGTATACATTTAATGCGAAAGTATTGGTCAGGGCACCTGTGATACCATTACATGCATAATACAGTCCGTACATAAATCCCTGTTCTTCTTCTGTTCCGATAATACGGATTGCTTTCATCAGAGAGGACCAGAATACAAATGCAGTACTGAAGGACAGTCCCAGCCAAATCACCATGGCTACTGCAAAATTCATAGAAAACGCATAAATATATGCCAGCGCCGTTGTACTGAGAAGTGAGATTACCAGTGCCTTCTTCGGTGATACCTTATCCGCAATGATACCTCCTGGAATATACAAGATCATATTTCCGATTGTATACATTGTCAGCATAAGTCCTGACTGTGTATTGGTGATTCCCATAGTTGAAATCTGCGCATCATAAAATACATACTTTATATATGGTAAAAAGTAGATCGAGCCGCCTGCAAGCCCCAGCGCAATAATGGTAAGATACTTTCTTAATTTCGAATTCATACAAACCCCCTGACCCTGTCTTCTTTGAAAAAAGGATGCCCCATCACGGGGCATCCCCTTAATCGGTTCTCAATACTGGTACTTTATCAGTTATTCATCCATCACATATCCGGTGTGTCGGATTTGTCAGGAGTAAACAGTCTTCTTGCTACATCTCTTGTGAACTCGCCTGTCTTCGCGGATTCTTCAAATACAACTTTTGTCTGTTTGCGGATCAGATCTACGGTATCTTTTACGATCGCTGCAGCTGCATCTTCATCGCTCATGTTCTCAATCTTAACAATACGGAAGATAACTGCCTCGTAAATACGGATTCCACCAAGGTTGGAGATGAAGTCTACGGCTACGTCGATGCCTTTCCTGCGAAGGATCTCATCTGCTTCCGGTGTTGTCGGAATATTGGCTGCCTCTACGATAAGAGATGCTTTGATCTTATCTGCGTTATCTTTATTGATAACATCTTCCAGAGCTGCCGGAATGAGGATATCACATTCCTGGCTGAGCCATTCGGAGTTCGGAAGTACTTCATAATTATCTTCAAAAGCTTCTTTATTTAATTCACCCTTCGGAAGTCTGGTTGCTACCAGTTTCGGAATATCAAGGCCATCTTTGCAATAAACAAGTCCATTTACATCTGCGATACCAACAACTTTATATCCCATCTTATTCAGAGAGTTTACACAGCTGGCACCAACACATCCAAATCCCTGGATAACAACGGAGGCGCCTTCCTTTCCGCCTTTAAGCTTCCAGGCTTCATCTGCTGCTGCCGCAACACCGTAACCGGTGATCATGTCATACATCTTGAATCCATCGTAGGTAAGCTCTTTCTCTGCTCTGTCATGGTTTAAGATGCCCTGATGAATATCCGGATCTTCTTTCATAGCCTTTGTCTGAGGAATTCCGATTCCCAGATCATCAAGAATACGAAGAACTACAGAATAATCAACACCAAGGTCGCCGCCAATGGAAACACCAGCTTTAATATAAGGAGCTGTAGCTGTGAGGAATCTGCGAAGAACATCCTCAGCATCCGGAGCCTTGTAATCATAAGCGATACCGGCTTTACATCCGCCAGTTGTCAGAGATTCACAGGCTTTATATTTATATCCCATGGTTGTTGCAAGACGGATAACTTCTTCCTTGGTTACTGTAGGATGCATTCTTGTACCGCCGCCACAGTAATGCCCTACAAAGTTATATGCACACATCCATCCTTTTGCATCTGTCTCTGTGTCGTTCCATTCCACTACTACATAAGGTTTGTTTGCCATTTGAAAATCCTCCTTTAGCTTTACGTTCGTTCTTTATTACGGAACGTTGTTCTCAATATATTTTATTTTTTAACCCGGTCTGAGTACCGGGTTTCATTTCTATTGTTCTTTATTAGAGAACTACGTTCTTTATTTCGTGATTTAACTATAGCACTGTTGGTATATTTTTTCAATAACAAACTTTCATTTTTTTATTTTTTGTGCAATTTTCATATATATTACAAAAGTTTTTGTATCTTTCGCGCACTGGTCTTCAGAATTTCCGCATATTTCTGAATATTTTCTTTATTCATCCTCAGAGACGGAGCGCTGATACTTAAAGCACCCTCCGCTTCCCCTTCATGATTAAGAAGAGCCACGCCTACACATTTCACACCAAACATAACTTCCATATCATCCACTGCATATCCACGCTCCCGAACCAGCCGGATCTCCTCATCCAGTTCTCTCCGGTCTGTGATCGTGTACTCTGTAAAAGCTTCCAGTTCCTCCGGAATATGCTTCTCCCTGTCCTCTTCGGACATAGTCGCCAGAACTGCTTTTCCAACACTTGTACAGTACATCTTTGAGCACTCACCGGTTACAGATTTTGTTACAAGCCTCTGGTTCTCCGGAGAAACCGCCTCCAGATACAGCATATCCTCACCCTTCGGCACAGCCAGATAAACCAGTTCCTGCACCTCATTTGCGATCTCACGCATAACCGGCACAGCAATCTTCGTAATATCAAGATTTTCACGAAATGCCCGGCTCAGCATCATAACCTCCGGACCCAGCCGGAATTTCCCAGACTCCGGATCCTGCACCAGATACTCCATAGCAGTAAACGTAACCAGGATATTATGAACATTACTCTTATACAGACCCAGCTTCTCACTGATCTCCGTTACACCCAGGGGCTGCTTCACAGCAAAACAGTTCAGGATTTCCAATGCCTTCTGTAAGCTCTTAACTTTAATCTCTCCATTGTTCTCCATTTATCAATTCCCCATTTCTCTGCCCGACAGCCAAGCACGGACCCAACCGGAATCCAGTCCCGCGCACTCCTGGCCGCTGCAGTTTTTATAATAAAATTATCTCTTAAATTCATAAAACCTGTCAATAGATTTCATAAAAAAAGAACATAAATATCCTAAAATGACGTGAAAAACGTAAAAAAACGCCTGATATTTTCTGCACATATTCGTTAATCATATATCTTTTTCCATAAATTGCCTTTGTATTTTACGGTTTTTTATTGATTTATGCACAATTCAGACTTATAATAAAAGATACAAAAAAGAGCGAAAACAATATAAAAATACAATTCTGGAGGGAACCTTATGAACGAAGAACTTTTTAATGAAGCATCAAAATCCAACATCCTGTCAAAACAGCTGGTCGATCAACTTCAGGAAAGCATGACCTACAGCAGCATCTCCTTCATCAATTGGACCATCGAAGTCCTCAAGCTCCTGAAAGCCCGCATCGAACGCGGCGACAAGATCAAAGATGAGACCACCGGCGTGATCTACGATCTCTACACCTTCCGCCAATTTGTAGAAAACAACTTCTCCACCTACATCACCGGCCAGGTCTTCAACACCTCCATCCGATCCCAGAAAATCTACTTCACCCTGGAAGCCTGCCCAGGCGGCTACAACCTCCTCATGGCAGACTCCGGCAACGAAAAAACCTACCGCTGGATCTCCAGCTTAAGCAAACGCTTCTCCCTGGTAGAAATGATCGCCACAGGAATCGTCTACATCAAGGACACCCGAACCGACACCTACCAGCCATTCATCTCCGAAAACGGCAAATACTGCAAATACAACAAAGACCTGGGCAAACTCACAGAACTCTGATCAAAACGGGGAATCCGCAACCGCAGATTCCCCGTTTTTCTCATCCATCCAGCGCAGCGCCGATGACCCATTCCCCTCTTCAAGCCACAGGGAATCTCAGCCTTTCCTCCCAGCCATCCAGCGCAGCGCCGATGGCTCATCCAACTCCCGTCATACCACAAGGAATCTCAGCCTTTTCTCCCAGCCGTCCAGCGCAGCGCTGACGGCTCATCCAACTCCCGTCATACCACAAGGAATCTCAGCCTTTTCTCCCAGCCGTCCAGCGCAGCGCTGACGGCTCATCCAACTCCCGTCATACCACAAGGAATCTCAGCCTTTCCTCCCAGCCGTCCAGCGCAGCGCTGACGGCTCATCCAACTCCCGTCATACCACAAGGAATCTCAGCCTTTTCTCCCAGCCGTCCAGCGCAGCGCTGACGGCTCATCCAACTCCCGTCATACCACAAGGAATCTCAGCCTTTCCTCCCAGCCGTCCAGCGCAGCGCTGACGGCTCATCCAACTCCCGTCATACCACCCCACTAGCAACACTCCCCACGAGATTTAACACGTCTCACGGCCAATGCACAGCCAGTGAGGGGCTTCTTTCCAGGCTGACTCTGCAGGAGGGGAGCTGATTCTTAGGTGGCGGAAATCTGCGTTGCTTCAAAAAATCTCGCTGTTTGAGCGGCTTCAGACGCGAGTTCGAGATTTTTTGAAGCGCTTTTAGCAGAATTCCGGCACCTTAGAAGCCAGCCCCCGACGAAGCCCCAGCCTGGAAAGAAGCCCCTCACTGGCGTCCCCTTCCGCCATATAACTACCTCCGTTTAAATCTCCCCAAGAAATCCAAACACCTCCTCATCCTCAAGAAAATGCATCAGCATATAAGCACACATGATCGCAACCCTCTCCTCCTTCAAGATCCTCCTGACCTCATCCCGGTCCGCGATCACAACCTCGATCTCCTCACTATCCTCCTGAGCAGCCTTACTAACCTCACCACTGGCATACCCATAAACCGTAGCACAGGATTCATCCGTCATCCCTATCGTCGTAAAATAAGGCTTCTCAAAAGCCTCCGCAACCTTGATCGGCTCCAGCTTCAACCCGGTCTCCTCAAACATCTCACGCACAGCACCCTCATGGAAATCCTCCCCAGGCTCCACAAGCCCCGCCGGAAACTCATAAATATATCCGCCGATCGTATACCGATACTGACGGATCAGCACAACCTTATCCCGCTTCTCTCCATAAACACTGTAAATGATCACCCCATCCGGATGATTCTCCCCCGTAGAAAGCTTCAAATCCTCCACACACTTCGCCCTGGAGGCCACAAAATAAGAAACCGGCGTATCATGTACACTGGTCGCATCCACCCCATAAAGATTCACAAACTTATTATCTGTAAGTTTTTTCACACTGTTGATCTTACCCATCTGAAAAGCTCCTTCCCGAAAATTTTTTCTAAAAACATTTTATCCCATCCAAAACCAAAGGTCAATTTTTTATACTTACACTCACTTCACAATAGTGCTATAATAAATACCCTGCTATAAAATTTAAAATTTACTTATTACATTACCAAACAGCTACTGTAGACAAGAAAGAAGGAAAAAACATTGAAAAACCAGACCAATGCTGCCCAGGCCGAAAACCCTCTGGGAACTGCCCCTGTAGGCAGCCTGATCACCAAATTCGCCATTCCCGCCATCATCAGCATGCTAGTCAGCGCTCTGTACAACATCGTTGACCAGATCTTTATCGGACAGGGCGTAGGAATGCTTGGAAACGCCGCCACAAACATCGCATTTCCCGTAACCATTATCTCTACTGCTGCTGCATTGCTCCTGGGAATCGGCAGCGCCTCCAATTACAACCTGGAAATGGGCGCAGGAAACGAAAAAAAAGCCAGCTCCATTGCAGGAACCGGACTCTCCACGCTGATAATCTCCGGTACGATACTCTCTGTCATTGTCCTTCTGTTCCTGAAGCCACTTCTTCATTTTTTCGGCGGAACACCGGACGTCATGCCCTATGCCATTGATTACATAGGGATCACCGCCATTGGACTTCCCTTTTATGTTTTAAGCACAGGCGGCAACCACCTGATCCGAGCAGACAGGAGTCCTACCTATTCCATGGCCTGCATCCTGGCCGGTGCCGCCATCAACACCATCCTGGACCCGCTTTTCATCTTTGGATTCGGCTGGGGCATCAAAGGTGCAGCCTGGGCAACCGTGATCGGCCAGATCGTATCCGGACTTCTGATCATCTTTTATTTTTCCAGACTCCGGAAAATGTACCTGGACCACTCCATGCTGATTCCTAAGGCACGCAATCTGTCTGCCATTTTTTCTCTGGGAATGGCATCCTGTATCAATCAGGTTGCCATTGCTGCAGTGCAGATCGTCATGAACAATACACTTCGCCATTACGGAGCACTCTCCGCCTACGGGAGTGATATTCCAATCGCCTGTGCAGGGATCATTTCCAAAGTCAATCAGGTATTTATGGCCATCTGCATCGGAATCTCCCAGGGCTCCCAGCCCATCTTGGGATTTAACTACGGTGCCGAAAAATACAGCCGTGTACGCCAGACATACCGCTATTCCGTAACCTTATGTACTGTGATTGCAACCATATTTTTTATCTGCTTCCAGTTCTTCCCGCATCAGATCGTAGGCATCTTCGGAAACGGCAGCGACCTGTACTTTCATTTTGCAGAAAAATATCTCCGCATCTTCATGCTGATGACCTTTGCTAACGGGATCCAGCCTATGTCCGCCTGCTTTTTTACCTCCATTGGAAAAGCTAGGCTTGGTGTGATTATGTCCCTCACAAGGCAGGTGCTCTTCCTGCTGCCTCTGATCGTCATCTTCCCGGTCTTCTTCGGAATCGATGGCGTCATGTACGCAGGACCAATTGCAGATACCTCTGCATTTGTGCTGGCCGTTGTTTTTGCCAGACGTGAGCTTGGAGTCATGAAAGCTGCAGAACAAAACGCCTGACACAAGAAAGAATCCTGCTTGCAGGATTCTCCGCCTGCGACGGGTCGCTTCAGCGACATTATTCCTCTCCGTCGCAGTGCGATCCTGCCCGGAGGGCTTTTTTATGTTATAGGAACATTACGGAGTAATTTCCTATAACATAAAAAATGCCATGTAATTTACTGCCCATCGGCAATATATTACATGGCATTTCTCACATTCTCAGATATTTATCTGAAACCACCAATTTCTGATCTTTTCTTCATCCTCCGGCAGCTGATTACGATCAGTCACCCTTCAGTACAACACGGATCTTCTTATAAATTACAAATACGATCAGAGATGTCAGTGCATATTTAAAGATATTAAACGGCGCAATGATCAGCAGCGCAAAAGTAAGCAGTCCGTTTACGGAGCTGTGTACCGCACTTCCCATCTGGATAAATGTCTCGATCGGCATTCCAAAAGCCTTACCGTAAGCCGGAAGCAGTACAAAAGCATTAACAAAACATGCAAGAATTGCTGTCAGAACTGTACCCACTGCCATGCCTGCAACAGCATGTGCTCTGCTCTTCTTGTGATGGAAACGGTAGATTAGTCCGGCCGGTACCACATAGGCACATCCGAACAGGAAGTTGGCAACATCACCAACACCGGCAGTCATGGTTCCCTTGGTCACAAGATGTACGAGAATCTTCACAAGCTCGATCAGAATACCTGCCACAGGTCCCATGGCAAAAGTTCCTACCATAACCGGTACCTCGGAAAAATCAAGCTGATAAAAAGACGGTGCAAGAAACGGAATCGGAAACTCCAGATTCATCAGTACTCCTGCCACAGCCCCCAGCATGGCTACCTGTGCGATCGTCCTTGTTCTGCTCCTTTCCACGGCATTTCCTCTCTGCAATACCTGTTCACTCATAATTCTCTCTCCTTCTTTAGAAATATTCAAAGAAAATTTCTACAAGAAATCTTTATGCGAAAAAATATTTCCTCACATAAAAAGCCCCGGGAACTTCTTCCCGGGGCACTGAGCACGTTCATGAAATACTGCGCGTTCTTCTCTCATCCAGACTTTACTGTCGGTTCCGGAATTTCACCAGATCAGCCGCCGAAGCGGGTCGCGGACTATACCGCCGGTAGGGAATTGCACCCTGCCCCGAAGAAATTTTCTTTTATGAGTTCATTATAACTCACTCTTTTTTCAATTACAAGCCTTAATTTTTCGCTTTTCCTTACAGGATATCGATATGCTCTCCGGCAAGTGCTTTGTTCATGCTTCGTACTGCACAGAATTTACCACACATGGAGCAGGTATCTTCATGTTCCGGCTTACGTTCGTTCCAGATACGTTTCGCTGTTTCCGGATCCATGGCACACTCCCACTGTGCCTCCCAGTCGAGCTTTCTTCTGGCATCTGCCATCTTGTCATCGATCTCACGGGCCCCACGGACACCCTTGGCAATATCTGCCGCATGAGCAGCGATCTTGGAGGCCATGATTCCCTGTTTTACATCCTCAAGGTTCGGAAGTGCAAGATGCTCTGCCGGTGTCACATAGCAGAGGAATGCGGCTCCGGACATGGCAGCTACCGCGCCGCCAATTGCAGATGTGATGTGATCATATCCCGGTGCAACATCTGTTACGATCGGTCCTAATACATAGAACGGTGCACCCTGACAGATAGACTGCTGCACTTTCATATTAGCCTCAACCTGATCGAGCGGCACATGTCCCGGTCCCTCAACCATAACCTGGACATCTTTTTCCCAGGCACGTTTGGTCAGCTCACCAAGACGTACAAGTTCCTCGATCTGGCATACATCTGTAGCATCCGCAAGACATCCCGGACGGCAGGCATCTCCAAGAGAAATCGTCACATCGTACTCACGGCAGATATCCAGGATCTCGTCATAGTATTCGTAGAACGGATTCTCCTCACCGGTCATGCACATCCATGCAAATACAAGGGAACCTCCTCTGGAAACGATATTCATTTTTCTCTTATGGTTACGGATCTGGTCGATCGTCTTTCTTGTGATTCCGCAGTGAAGAGTTACAAAATCAACACCATCCTGTGCGTGAAGTCTTACCACATCGATAAAATCCTTGGCTGTCAGTGTGTCAAGATCTCTCTGATAGTGGATAACAGAGTCATAAACCGGAACGGTTCCGATCATTGCCGGACACTCGCTTGTCAGTTTGCGGCGAAATGGAATGGTATTTCCGTGGGAAGAAAGATCCATGATCGCATGTGCTCCCATGTTGACAGCTTCCATAACTTTCTGCATCTCTACATCGTAATCCTTGCAGTCTCTGGATACACCAAGGTTTACATTGATCTTGGTGCGGAGCATGGAACCTACGCCTTCCGGATCAATACATTTATGATTTTTATTTGCACAGATAACAACTTTGCCGGAGGCTACCAGCGGCAGAAGCTCCTCTGTTGTCATTCTCTCTTTCTTTGCAACAATCTCAAGCTCAGGTGTGATGATGCCTTTACGGGCAGCTTCCATCTGTGTACTGTAATTTCTCATATAAAAAAAATCTCCTTTCGTTTCGTATCTGGATCTGGAAAATCTGTCACTGCCGCCGGATTCCTGACTGCTATACAAGCTCGGTTCCTGGCAGATATTCGCGGGATCTTTCCGTAAACTCTTTATGTTTTATGCAGCAAAAAACCGGTTGCTGCAACGCATACGCATCACAACAACCGGCCCTTAATCTTTCGTACTTAATGAAAATCTTCTGTACTTCTGATATCTTCTGTACTCTCTGATCTTCTGTGCCTTTAAGACTCCTTCGTGCATATGTCCCTACGTTGGCATTATCCAAATCAGGTTATGGGTCAAGACATTCACAGTCTACTCTCAGCTCGCTTCAGCGGGCCCCCCTGTTTTCATATGTATGGGACGTCTCCGCCCATGTGGTTATTATAGTATACATGCCCTGATTTGTAAACTACAATTCCACATTTTATGACTTTTTCTTTCGACAAAACCTGTCATATTATCCCTGAAAATCCCCGGAATATTTTACATAAGCGTCAGGATAAACGCTCTGCACTCCTCTCTTTATACACATTCAGCCCATTGCGGAAAACATTTATCCACAATGAGCTGAGTTTATTTTTCTATTTTGTTTTTATTTCTTTACTACTGCGCTCTTTACATAAGAAGTTGCTCCCCAGGCGTGTTCTCCATCCGTATATACCGTATATGGAGTCACTCTTACGTAATATCTTTTTCCTTTTGAGAGTTTCGTCAGAGTTTTAATTCTTACCGGTGAATAGATGGTCTTTACACCTTTACGAAAACGATAATCTGTGGAATACTGGATACGGTATCCGATGGCATATGGAACACTCTTGCAGGATACGGTCAGCTGACCGGATTTATTGCTTTTCAGAGATGTGATGCTGCCACGTGCTAATGTAATCAAAGGTTCTGCTGTGATTCTAAAATCATGATCACGATATGTTCTCATTTTTAGATAGTACGTTCCCGCATTCAATGTTCTTGAAACTTGTCCTCTTGACGTGTCTTTCACATTATTATAGCTCCACGTCATATTGTTGCCATAAAAAACATGTCTTCCAGAAGCATTGTATAATTCTATATAATCATAACTAACACTACCATACATCGTCATGCTAAATGTGACATGTGACTTTTTTGAAAGACTAAAACGATAGCAGCCATCATTATGATATGTTTCACCAAGTGTATAATCCATAGATTCATCTTCCATAGATGCATATACCGGCACTACACTGCTCCAGAATGTTCCCACGCAGACCATCAAAGTTAAAAGCAGCGGCATCCAACGTTTCATAAATTTTTTCATTTTCATTTCTCCTTCCCGTTTTATGATGTTTCACGCCTGTATGATACTTTATACCTGTATGATATTTTATATTATAGGCTTTTCCGCTTTACCCTGTCAATTCTGTTTCACGATTTGCGGCTATATTTTCCGACTCCCCTGATACTTTTTTCTTTTCTTATTTCATCTGTACGCATTCCTCTGCCGTTTCGCTGCTCCCCTTAAGCTCTGCAAGGTTTTCTGCACCTGCACGGCGGATCCCCGCAAAAATGGAGCCCGCAATATTGTGCCATACACTGAAGATCGCGCCCGGAAGTGTTGCAAGCGGATTGGCTGCAAAATTAGCTGCTGCCAGTGAGACAGCAAGGCCACTGTTCTGCATGCCTACCTCTATAGCTATAGCTGTTGTTCTGGAATACTCCACATGGAAGATTTTTGCAGCCAGAAATCCCAGCATCATACCACAGAAATTGTGGATCGCCACTACTCCAAGCACCAGAACTCCACAGCTTACGATCTTCTCTGCATTTACAGCCACAATTCCTCCGATGATCATGACAATAGCCACAACCGATACCAGCGGCATAACATCCGATACCTTATCCACATGTTCTCCCGCAAGACTTCGGAGAAAGACTCCCAGAAGGACCGGGACCAGAATTACTTTTACCACAGAAAGTACCATCGCCCAGAAAGAGACTTCTACCCAGGCGCCAGCCAGAACATACACAAGAAACGGCGTCATCAGTGGCGCTGCCAGTGTGGAAACAATGGTCATTCCCACAGAAAGTGCCACATCTCCTCCTGCGATATAAGTAATTACGTTGCTGGCCGTTCCGCCCGGGCAGCAACCTACCAGGATCACTCCCAGGGCCAGATCTGCCGGAAGGTTCATCACTTTGCACAGCAGCCAGGCGATCACCGGCATAATGGTATACTGAGCCACCGCACCGATCACCACTTCCTTGGGTCTGGAAAAAATAGCCCGGAAGTCTTCCATCCGTATTGTAAGTCCCATTCCAAACATGATCACGCCCAGAAATACCGACGTATAATTCGTCATCCAGGCAAATCCATCCCGCCAGAAAAATGCCAGGCAGGAGAAAACGATGATAATGATCCCTATATATCTGGATGCAAAGCTGCTGATGGTTCCGATTTTTTTTAAGATTTTTTCCATATATTATACCTCGTAGCTGAAGTTATCGATCAGTCTTGTTTTTCCGATGTAAACAGCCATTGCTACGAGAACATCCCGGTCTGCTTTTTCAACCGGCTGCATGGTAAGTGCGTCTACCATGGAAACGTAATCAATTTTTGCAAGAGGCTCTGCTTCGATTACTGCTCTCATTTTTCCCAGAAGTTCTTCTGCGGCGATTCCTGTGTGAATGGTTTCCTGTCCCAGTTTTACTGCTTTTGACAGGCAGAGTGCTGCTTTTCTTTCCTCCTGGCTTAAATATGTATTTCTGGAGGATTTTGCAAGTCCGTCCTCCTCACGGATGATCGGGCAACCTACGATCTCAATGTCGAAGTTTAAGTCACGCACCATCTTGCGGATGATCGCCAGCTGCTGCGCGTCTTTTTGTCCGAAATATGCTCTGTCCGGTGCCACAATGTGGAACAGTTTGGTCACAACCGTGCATACACCTTTGAAATGGATCGGGCGTGTTTTTCCACAGAGTGTTTCAGACAGGGTGTCTATGCTTACAAATGCGTGGGGATCGTGATACATCTCGGAAGGTTCCGGGCAGAAGATCAGGTCTGCTCCCAGGCTTTCGCAGAGTTTGCTGTCACGCTCAAAGTCTCTCGGATAGGCTTCCAGATCTTCCGTCGGTCCAAACTGTGTTGGATTGACAAAATCCGATACTACTACGATATCGTTCTGCTCTCTGCACTTTCTGATCAGGCTTGCATGTCCTTCATGGAGAAATCCCATGGTTGGCACAAGACCTACTGTTTTTCCTTCTTTTTTCCACACTTTAATCTGTTTTCTTGTTTCTTCTACTGTTTTTGTTACCTGCATTGTTCTCTCCTCTTTCTCGGTTCTGAACCGGTTTTCCTTATAGATTTCGAGATAGCCTCTTTTCTGAATTCACCTTCGTCTTACTTCTGTATGTGTCTTGATTTCTTCTGTTACAAAATTCTGTCAGGCCATATCTTTCAGCAGTCCGTGTTTTTCATAATTGGTCACTCTGCTGATCTTATTCTCTTCATCTACAAATACAACTGCAGGCTTGTGGGTACGTGCTTCCTCCGGATCGTACCCTGCATAAGCCATGATGATGATCTTGTCACCGGTGCTTACGCATCTTGCTGCTGCTCCGTTCAGGCAGATCATACCGCTTCCGCGTTCTCCGCAGATGGTGTATGTCTCGAAACGGCTGCCGTTGTTCACATCTACGATCTGAACTTTTTCATATTCCAGTATTCCGGCAGCTTCCAGCAATTCTTCATCCACAGTGATACTTCCCACATAATCCAGTTCCGCCTGGACAACGGTTGCTCTGTGGATCTTTCCTTTTAACATCTCTATTGTCATCTTATATAAGTCCTTTCCTGCAGGGAATGATTTTCTGTGACACAAAAAAGGCGCTCCAGGGTACACTTCGACCTTGAAACGCTTCTGATTGATTCCCTGTATATTGAGTCCTGTTTTTTGTACACGAAAAGCATGATCTTCAACAGTTTCTCAAAATTCCATAACTGTTGTAACACCTTCGTTATCATCGATACAGGCTCGTATCTTTTATAATTTTCATATATCCGTCCGTTCCCGTTTCCCGGGTTCCGGCTGGTTATTTATATAAGATTCCAGTGATTTCAGCCAGAGTATAGTTTTGAGTCCAAATACTATCTCTGTGGGGTATTATGGCATTGTGGCACTGGTTTGTCAATAAAAACTGCTGCTATGATCTGCCACAAAGCCATTCTTCCACCGCACTGTGTACCGGAATGGAAGGTGCCGCACCTTTGGCCGAAACTGCCATCGCGGAAGCTGCCGATGCTTCTCTCAACGCTGTTTCCACTGATTTTTCCGCACAGAGTGCTGCCAGGAAATATCCGCAGAAAGTGTCTCCTGCCGCAGTTGTATCTACAGCATTTACTTTAAATATCGGATGGGAATAAAATTCTTCTTTATATCCGTAGAAAACCCCTTCTTTTCCAAGTGTCATAACAATGGCTGCCTTTGGATACTTCTTTTGAAGTGCTTTCAGAATATCCCGGAAATCCCCTTCTGTGGAAGTCCCTGCCAGAGCTGCTGCCTCCAGTTCATTTACCATAAAGATATCCACCAGTTCCAGAGGAAGTTCCTCCGGCTTCCCGGGAATCGGCGATGCATTAAAAACAACTCTGCAGCCTTTTTCATGACTGAGTCGGATAATTTCCCCAACCATATTGATCTCATTCTGCAAAAGCACAAAATCTCCGGCTTCTGCCTTTTCCAGCACATTTTTGATATATTCTTCTGTATACATACGGTTTGTTCCCGCACTGACAATAATACGGTTCTGTCCCTTACTGTTTACTTCAATAAAAGCACAGCCGCTTTCTGTATCCATGACCCGCAGACAGGAAACATCCGCACCAGCATCTGCAAGGATTTCTTTCAGAAAAAGTCCGTCACTGCCAACAGCTCCCGCATGCAGTACCTGCGCGCCCGCACGGGCAGCTGCTACTGACTGGTTCAGTCCTTTTCCGCCGGCATTGACACTGTATCCCGTTGCCATAATGGTTTCTCCTGGCTGAACAAACTCTTCCACACTGCAGACTTTATCAATATTTAAAGAACCAAAATTAATAATCTTCATAATATTTGCCATCCCCCTGTTTTTTCTTATATTCTATTTTCACACAAAAAAGTCCGCAATACAAGCCACAAAAAGCCCCTTCATACAGCAGTTTTCCTACCATATAAAAGAGCTTTTTCTTCAAAAATAATTTCGTTCTTATTTATGCAGATGCACATCCAGCTGATTATAAGGAATCTCAATTCCGTAATAATCAAAATCTTCCTTAATTCGCTGGTTGAGTCTCCATCTGGTATCCCAGTAGCGGTCGGTGTCTACCCAGACACGAAAGCCCATGATCACGGAGCTTTCTGCCAGTTCGTCTACGAATACTACCATCTCTTCGTCCTCTCTGGTGTCCGGATCATCGGTGAGGATGTCTTCCAGGATTTCCTTGGCTTTCTGGATATCTGCATTGTAGGAAATTCCTACCTTGATCTCCAGTCTTCGCTGGTCTCTGGCTGTTACATTGGTAATGGTCGTATTGGAAAGCGTACCGTTGGGGATTACGATGTGCTTATTATCGATGGATAAAAGCGTTGTGTAACAGATCTCGATCTTGGATACGGTTCCCTCACTTCCATCCTGTCCGTTGACGATGATGTAATCACCTACCTGGAAAGGTTTGAACAGAAGGAGCATCATACCTCCTGCCAGGTTGGAAAGTCCGCCCTGCAGTGCAAGACCCAAAGTAACACCGGCAGTTCCAAGAAGTGCTGCCAGGGATGATTCCTTTACGCCAAAGCTTATGGATATGTTAAAGAGCAGAAGTATGTAAAGCACGATCTTGACCAGAGATGACATGAACTGTGCCACTCCTGTATCCAGTCTGGATTTTGTCAGAGATTTTCTGACAAACTTTACGATCCATTTGATCACCGTGCTTCCTACCCAAAAAGCAACGATAGCCAGGACAACCTTGATTCCAAATTTTGTGATGTCCGGAAGATAATTCTCAAACATCTGCTTATACTGGCTTACCTGACTTCCTACCTCCTGCACTGTCTGTACAGTACTGTCCAAATAAAATCCCTCCTGTCTGATCGATCACTCAATATGTACGGATCAAAATATGGTTTTCAGGGTGCATCACGTTCTCATCATCTCTTCATTGTTTATCCTGATATAAATCTTCTCTATAATCCGCATCTGGTAATATAATAATACAGCAGCGGTTTTTCCCTGTAAAACCGATTTCTCCGGTTCCATAAAGTATAGGGTATAAACCACTGCTGCATCTGTATCGCAATTCTGTTATATTTTGTCTCGTAATGCAATGCGAAGCATTCCTGCCCGCTGCGCCTTACTGAATGTTTCTCTTTATTTATTAATTCCCTTCATGGAAAGGCTGATCCGCTTCTTCTTCATATCCACACCAAGAACACGGACATCCACAATATCACCCACGCTGACTGCTTCCAGCGGATGTTTGATGAATTTCTCGCTCATCTCGGAAATATGGACCAGACCGTCCTGATGAACTCCGATATCTACAAAAGCACCGAAGTCAATAACATTGCGGACAGTTCCCTTCAGTACCATACCCTCTTTCAGGTCTTTCATATCCAGGACATCGGTACGGAGGATCGGTTTCGGCATCTCATCTCGTGGATCTCTGGCCGGTTTTTCCAGCTCTTTTACGATATCACGAAGAGTCGGCTCACCGATCTCCAACTCTTTTGCCAGTTTTCCGTAATCGCGGATCTGTCTGGAAATGCCAGTAAGTTTACGCTCTGCCACATCTTCCGGTGTGTAGCCAAGTTTTTCCAGGAGTTTTTTGGCTGCGTCGTAGCTCTCCGGATGGACACTGGTTGCATCCAGAGGATTTTTGCCCCCTGTGATCCGTGTGAAACCTGCACACTGCTCAAAAGCTTTCGGTCCCAGCTTGGCAACTTTCAGAAGTTCTCTTCTTGTCTGGAAACGGCCGTTTTCTTCACGGTAAGTGACGATATTTTTTGCGATGGTTTTGCTGATTCCGGAAATGTATTCCAAAAGGGATGCGGATGCGGTATTCAGATCCACGCCGACTTTATTAACACAGTCTTCTACAACGCCGTTCAATGCTTCGCCAAGCTTCTTCTGGTTCATGTCATGCTGATACTGGCCCACACCGATGGATTTCGGGTCGATCTTTACAAGCTCTGCCAGCGGGTCCTGAACACGTCTTGCGATGGATGCGGCACTTCTCTGTCCCACATCGAAATTCGGGAACTCTTCTGTTGCAAGCTTGCTTGCAGAATATACGGAAGCTCCTGCCTCGTTGGTGATCACATACTGAACTTTTTCCGGGATTTCCTTAAGAAGTTCCACGATGATCTGCTCGGACTCTCTGGATGCGGTTCCGTTTCCTACGGAAATCAGGGTCACGTGATATTTGCTGATGAGTTTTTTGAGGGTTTCCTTGGCTGCACGGATCTTGTTCTCGTTGGTAGGCGCTGTTGGATAGATCACTGTAGTATCCAGAACTTTTCCGGTTGGATCTACCACTGCAAGCTTACATCCCGTACGGAACGCCGGGTCCCATCCAAGAACTACCTGCCCCGCAATTGGAGGCTGCATGAGAAGCTGCTCCAGGTTTTTGCCAAAGACATGGATAGCACCGTCTTCTGCTGCCTCTGTAAGGGCACTTCGGATTTCACGCTCAATGGCCGGTCCGATGAGACGTTTGTAGCTGTCCTCAATGGCTTCTTTCAGCACCGGTGTGGTATTGGGATTGTCGCGGACGATCACCTGTTTCTCCAGATAGCGGATGATCTCTTCCTCAGGTGCAAGGATCTTTACAGTGAGGAATTTCTCTTTCTCACCACGGTTCAGGGCAAGGACACGATGGCCGGCAAGCTTCTTCACCGGCTCCTCGAAATCATAATACATCTCGTATACGGACTGCTCTTTCTCATCTCTCGCAACGGAACAGATCGTTCCTTTATCCATGGTTCTTTTACGGATGCTGATACGGTAGTCTGCCTCATCAGAAATATGTTCCGCAAGGATATCCCTGGCGCCGCTGATGGCTTCTTCCACAGTTTTGACTTCTTTCTCTTCTGAAAGAAATGCTTTCGCCTCTTCCTCAAGAGGTTTCTTCGTCATCTGAAGAAGAATGATATCCGCCAGCGGTCCCAGGCCTTTTTCCCTGGCAATGATAGCTCTTGTACGGCGTTTCGGCCGATATGGGCGGTAAAGATCTTCTACCACTACAAGTGTCTGCGCTGCCTCGATCTGTTTCTTCAGTTCCGGAGTCAGCTTGCCCTGTTCCTCGATGCTTCCGAGAACCTGGGCTTTTTTGTCCTCAAGGTTTCTTAAATAGGCAAGTCTTTCGTTAAGGTTACGAAGCTGTTCGTCATTGAGTGTACCGGTTGCTTCTTTGCGGTATCTGGAAATAAAAGGAATGGTGCAGCCTTCGTCGATCAGTTTGACTGCTGCCTCGACCTGCCATTTCTCAACGTTCAATTCTCTGGTAATTACCTGAATAATATCCATTTTTATCTTTCTCCCGTTGTTTCAAATTTGCCTGAGGCTGCATTTCCCTCTTTACACAGCTTCTGACATTTATCAAAGATCAATCTGTGCGATCACGTCCTTCAGAGCATTGGCGCTTGCATGAAGCTTCTCTGTCTCCTCCTCGGTCAGCGGAACACGAACGATACGTTTTACACCTTCCGGTCCGATAGAAGCCATGGTACTAAGACATACGTCTTCAACACCGTACTCTCCGTGAAGCATGGTTGATACACTGACTATTGTATCAGATGCTGCAAGAAGAAGCGAGCAAAGTCTGCAAACAGATACGGCTACCGCATAAAATGTAGCACCCTTCTTGGCGATCACAGTTGATCCTGAAGTATGAACATACTCCAGAACCTCTTCTCTGTCAAGTGGCTGCAGATCTTTCTGATCCTCATGAACGATCTTGTCAAACTCATCAAGGGTCGCACCTGCAACAAAGGCTCTGGACCACGGTACAAAGGAAGTATCTCCATGCTCTCCGAATACATAGGCGTGGATGTTTTTCTCAGATACACCGTAGTGCTGAGAAAGTCTGCAGCGGAGACGGGCCGTATCCAGGGCGGTTCCGGAACCAAGGATCTGATTTTCCGGCAGTCCGGAAAGCTTTGCAAATGCATAAGTCATAACATCACATGGATTACTTACGATAATATAAAGCGCTTTGGGAGCCACCTTTACGATCTCCGGAGTAATACTCTTCATAATGTTGACGTTGGTCTGTGTCAGCTCGATGCGAGTCTGTCCCGGTTTTCTGGCAATACCGGAAGTGATGATCACAATGTCAGAATCTGCAGCATCCGGGTAATCTCCTGCCACGATGGAGATCGGCTCACGGAAACTGGTTCCCTGCTCAATATCCATAACCTCACCTTCAGCCTTATCTTTGTTAATATCGATCAGAACGATCTCTGATGCAATACTCCTCTGTGATAAGGTATAAGCGATAGTTGCTCCTACACTTCCTGCTCCGATGATCGTAATTTTACTGCTCATGTTTGTTCTCCTTTCAGCGTTGTTTGTCACATAAATAACGATTTTAATTGTATCTACTCAAACATAACATAAAACATTGGTGTACGCAATAAAATTATGACTGGATTTTTTAATGGATTTTGCGTTAATTATTGATGTAATTCAAAATTCTTTTTGTATATTCTGTATTTTTATATATTATTCTGTGCATTTATATGTTATTTTTTTGTCGATACAAGAGTAAAAAAGTGGATTATGCGTTTATATATAGATGCAAAAACCCCGGGAACTTCCTGGATTTTGTGAAGTTCCCGGGGACTTTGACTTAGATCAAGAGTATTGGTTATAGTCAAGCAGATATTCGCAATCCGCATTCGCTACTTGCTCATAACCGAATAACTGCTTTGCAGTTAATTCGGTTATTTTTTTGCCTGTGCAAGTGCTTTCTGCGCTGCTCCGAGAATGCCCTCGGATGAGAGTGTCGCACCACTGACAGTATCAATACCATCTGCAGTCTGGTTTGCCATAATCTGCGGATAAATGGTATTCCATGCCTCATTAAAGAATTCCGGAGTATCATTATTCGTCTGTGTAATCTCAACAATCTGACCTCCGGAGATGGTTACGGTCAGTCTTGTTTTGCCACCATATCCAAAAGCTGAGCCCTGATAAGTTCCGTCATTATACATTCCTGCAGGGGTCGGTTCCGGATCTTCGGTAGGCTCCGGTGTTACATCAGGATTCTCCGGATCTGGAGTCGGTGTTACATTTGGGTCATCCGGATCGGTTGTAGGTTCCGGTGTTGCCGTTGGAACCGGAGTTGCGGTCGGCTTCGGCGTTGCCGTTGGTTTCGGTGTTGCCGTTGGCTTTGGTGTCGGTTTCTTTGTCGGAGTTGGAGTTACTTTCTTTCCATATTCTGGATTAAGCGCAGACTTCAGAGCCTTTTTCACAGCATTCAGAATTCCGTTGGAGGAGTAGGTTGCTCCGCTGACGGTATCAATATCGTCTACATAATTCGTTCCCACAATCTGCTCTTCCAGCACACTCCACGCTTTTTCAAAAAACATCGGAGTATCTGAGTTTTCCTGTTTTACCGCTGTGATGATTCCATCCTTGATGGTTACGGTCACTTTTACATCTCCGCTGTAACCTTTTGCGGATGCTTTGTATGTACCATCCAGATATTTTTTCGGACTGTCAGGATCTGGATTTGCAGTTGGCTTTGGTTTCTTTGAAGGGGCTTTTGTTGGCGTTGGTGTGGAGGTTGCCACAGGTGCAGGGGTGACCTGCTGGCTGCTTCCATCTGCCGCTGCCTGGGATAACGCATTCTGTACTGCCTGGATAATTCCGTTGGAAGAATAGGTTGCTCCGCTGACTGCATCTACATTTGGTGTATTTCCCGCGATCATTTTGCTGATCACTCCCTGGGCAGATGCAAAATAAGAAGCAGTCTCCCCGGATGCATCCAGAATATCGATCGCCGCGATCCTTCCTCCGCTGATTGTTACACGCACACGAATGGTTCCTCCGAATCCGGTTCCGGTTCCTTCGTAAACTCCGTCTTTATATCCATTGGCCGGAACATCTGCCACCGGTGTCTGAGTAGATCCTTGGCCGGCTGCACCGCCACTGTTTTTTGCAGATTCTGATACAGTTCTTTTTCCTGAACTTTTTTTTGCTGCTGTTTTTTTCGTACTTTTTTTTGATGTGGTTTTCTTTGGCGTACTGCTCTTTTTGTTGTCTGCCGTGCTGGCGCCGGAAACAGAAGTTTCCTCTTCATATCCGAAATATTTTTCCAGTTCGGACGCAGACATTACCGTCGAATCTGCCTTCGGGACAGATTCCGTACTTTCATCAGAGCCCTGTGCTTTTATACCTGAAAATACAAGTGCCGCAATGACAGCAGCTGCAGGGATCAGTTTTGGCCAGGGTACTTTGGGTGTGCCATTTTCAGCTGGCTTTTTGTCTTTTAAATCTTTTTCCATAATTCTTTTTCTCCCCTCTTTTTGTGCGGCTTCTGTCAGGTATATGCTCTTTACGGCGTTTCCGGTCATTTTCCGAACCGCCACAGAAAATGAGCAGACCTCTGCCGCAGATATTTCCGTATACCTGCGGCAGAGGTTCCTACTCTTTGATGAACCGTTGTATTATTTAACAGTTACCACAAATTTCTTTGTAATTCCGTTGCATTTAACTGTGATGGTTGCTTTACCTTTGCTGATTCCTTTTACAACACCTTTGCCTGTTACGGTTGCAACTTTCTTGTTGCTGGTTGTGTATGTAACAGTGGATACTGGTGTTGCTTTGGATCTGATGGTTGTTGTTTTTCCTTTTGCAATTGTTGCAGAGGATTTTGTAAGTGTAAAGGTCGGGTTCTTAACTGTCAGCTTGTAGGTTGCTTTCAGTTTTCCGCTTGTTGCTGTGATCGTTACAGTTCCGGCTTTGATTCCCTTTACGGTACCTGTCTTGCTGTTTACTGTTGCGATCTTTGTATTGCTGCTCTTGTATGTTACAGAAGATACTCCGGCCAGTGTTGCTTTTACAGTGGCTGTTTTTCCTTTGTAAACAACTGCAGATTTCTTTGCGAATTTTACAGATGGAGCTTTTACAGTTACTTTGCAGGTTGCTGTTGCGTTTCCACAAGTTGCTGTGATCACTGCTGTTCCGGCTTTCACACCTTTTACAACACCTGTGCTGCTTACTGTCGCAACTGCATTGTTGCTGGTTGTATAAGTTACTGTTTTAGCTGCATCATTGGAAGTTGTTTTCAGAGAAGCTGTTTTTCCTGTGTAAACAGTTGCTGATGTTTTGTCAAGAGTAACTGTCACTTTTACAAGTGCTGCCTCTGCGGCTTTAAGATGCTCAAGTGCCTCGTCAACTTCTGCCTGTGTTGCGTCTTCTCTTGCAAGAAGCTCCTCTGCCTCCTGAAGCTCTGTCTGCATTGCTGTCCAGGATTCTTTTGTATAATCGTTTTCCGCAAGTGCTTTTGCTGTTTCGACCTCTTTTGTAAGAGCTGTTGTGTCTGCCGGATTTTCCGCTGGTTTTACAATATTTGCATCTGTAGCCTGTACTACAAAGCTGTAGTCTGCATAGCCAAGTGCATATACGGTCAGTCTCCAGTATCCGGTTCCGTCTGTTCCTTCCGGAAGCTGGCATCTTAAAGAATCGGTAAGTCCAAGCTGGATTCCCATGGCTTTATGCATCCAGTTATCTGCCGCAAACTTGGTTCCGAAAGATCTCAGCACCTTTGTTCCTGTAGCGTCATCTCCACAGTAATCCCAACGTACTGCCTGCATGTTTGCTCCAAGATCTCCGTATCCGTCTCCTGTAATATCTACACGGAGGAATTCTCCGTAGCTTCCGCTTGCATCTTTTACAGTCGGTGTTACATTTGTCGCTGTTTTCTGAGCCTGATCCTTGATTCCGGAATCTGCTCCTGTTTTTCTTGCCTCAAATGTAAAGCTGTCGCCGTTTTTCACTGCATATTTCAGACCGTTGGTATCTGCTGTTACTGCTGCTGTTGCTGTATAGGCGCTCAGCTGTACCTCACCATATCCACCTTCCAGTACACCATCATTGGTAACTACGTTGTATTTCTGGCAAAATGCTGCATAATCTTCTGTTCTTACAGCAACCGGAACGTATTTCAGGCCATATACTTCATAATGATCCATATCTACGGTTGTTCCGTCTGCTTTTGTAATGGTTCCTTTTTTAAATCCTACAGTTTTTCCGTCTGTCAGCTTGATAGTATTCTGATCCACCCATGTTGCGATCGGATATCTGCTTCCGTCCTCTGCCACGATAGTTGTCTCTGTCTGGAAGCTTCCTCTGTGAAGTCCATGGTTTGTAGTTGCTCTTGTTACCGTATCAAAAGCACCTTTGTCAAGTTCCTTATGGCCGTCCAATTCCTCAGAAGAAGTTGTATCTCCTGCTGCATACACACCTTCAGATGCCCAGTACTCTGCCCAGGTCAGGCCTGCATACACATACTGATACTCTCCCTGAAGTTCATCAGAATCCGCAAATGCCTCTGTCTCATCTTCTGCTGCTGTAAATTCGTCTGCACCGGAAGCTTCTTCCTCCGTATTCTCTGCTGCGCTTTCCTCTGTGATCTCATCAGCGCTCTGGTCCTCTGCCGCAATTTCTTCTGCATCAGCAGCCTCTCCCGCAGCTGCCTCGTAATCGGAAACCTCAGCAATCTCTTCCTCATCGCTCTGCTCGGTTTCGTCTGCTACAATGCTGCTGTCCAGGTCTGTTGCCATTACAGCTGTAGGAAAACTTGTTGCTGCCACTGCAAGACTTAAGATGCAGGGAGCCGTTTTTTTCAGTAAATTCCACTTATGCATTACTTATTCCTCCTAAAAATATGAAATATTTATAGAAACCTTTCCAGGGGTTACTACCGTAAATACCGTCAAACTGCTTTGAAACTTACGTTTATTCGATGATATCCTCCACGCTGTAGGAATCCGCAAGCAGGCTGAACCGCTCTTTCATCCCCTCAGTGAGATACACATGGTGATCTTCATCCACAAAGAGTCCGTCCGCACCGTAAGTTTTCAACAGTTCGGCACCTTTTTCCACCCCCAGCACAAAACATGCGGTGGAAAGTGCGTCTGCCTCAAGGCCTGTGTCGCAGACTACCGTAACTCCGGTCACTCCGCTTTTTGCCGGATAACCGGTGGACGGATCCATAATGTGGTGATACCTTACACCATCTTCGATAAAATATTTCTCGTAATCTCCGGATGTGGAAAGAAATTCTGTGCCATTTAAGGCAACCACACCAAGATAATCGTCGTCATTTTCAGCACGGGGATCTGTCACTGCCACGTTCCAGGAAGAACCGTCCGGTTTGCTTCCATAGGTCATGACACTGCTTCCCCCAAGGTTCATAAGCGCCGCAGAAACATCCTTCTGTGTTTCCAGATATTCCAGAATCGAGTCACAGCCAATTCCTTTTCCGGCTGCACCAAGATCCAGCGAACATCCCTCGTCCATGCGGATCGTCGTTCCGTCAAGAGAAACTTTCTGATATCCGGAATCTTTCAGAACATTTTTGATTTCTGCTTCTTCAGGAATTTTCTGATTTTCCCCGCCAATATCCCACAGACGGATCAGTTTTCCGATGGTCGGATCAAAAGCTCCGTCAGAATCTTTCGCAATTTTCAGAAGGCGTTCCAGATATCCGGAAAGTTCATCGGAAATCTCCTTATCTTTTCCGCTGTCTGCGTTCACCTTGTAAATCTGGGAACTTTCATTGGTCCATGAAAGAAGGTTTGTTTCCACATCTGTCAGTACAGATGTCAGTTTACTGTTTATATCGTCTCCTGTGGTATAAAGTGTTTCTGATACCACAGTATCCATGGCAAAATCTGTATTGGTATATGTCTGTATGTCATTTTCCGAAGCTGCGCATAATACAGGAAAAACCATGGTAATTCCTGCAGCTGCAGCCGTTGCCAGAAAAGCTTTCTTTTTCAGAGCATGAGATCTCATAGATTAATTTCCCTCATTTGTTCCAATGTGAATATTTTTTCTCGGACAGGTTGCCGCACATGCGTGGCAGCAAAGACATTCGCCGGACCTGGCCGTGTCGCCGTCAATATCCAGATGAGCCGGACATCTTTTTTTACAGAGACCGCATTTCGGCGGACATTTTTCACGGTTTCTCTGAAAAAGTGCTCCCGGAAGGATCGGCATTAATGCAAAAACCGCTCCCATAGGGCAGAGAAACTGGCAGAAAAAACGTTCCTGTGTACACATTCCCACCATGATCAGAACCAGAATCACGATTCCCGCCAGATATTTACTGTTAGGGAAACGTCCTGCTGTAATCATGGAAAAAACATCCCACGGGCTGGTTCCTGTAAGCTTTCCGTATACTCCTGTAAGGCAGGAAAGTAAAATCAGGGCCAGTACGATATATTTGACTTTCTGAAGTCTGTGTACCATTCTTTCAGAAAGAGCTGGTTTCTTTTTTTTATGAAAACATTTCATCCAGATCAGAGAAAAACCTTCATACACGGCATCTCCAAAAGATCCGAATGCACATGCATATCCGCAGAAATGTCTTCCGAAAAAACACGTAAAGATCAGAAGCACTGCTGTTACAGTCAGAAAGGAGTTCCACTCTACCGGCTGACCGGCCGCAATGGCGAGAAAAATTGATTTGATTCCCGCAAAAGCTGTGGAAAACAGAGACGGGGCAGCAATAAAAAATGCCAGCTGTATCCCCGCACGCATCAGCCTTACTTCCCGCTGTCTTTTTTTCATGAGTTTTCCGCCTTTCCAAGTGCATCATCCACCGCATTCAGGATTCCTGTAGAACTGAAAGTTGCTCCTGATACAGTATCCACATCTGTACTCTGCGCACTTAAGATGGAATCGATCACACTCTCTGCCTGTGAAAGATATGCGCTGTCCTCACCTGGTGCACTGACCACATTAATGGATGTAATTTCATCACTGGCAAGTGTCACTTCCACCTGAATGGTTCCGCCGTATCCATCAGCTTCTCCTGTGTAAGTTCCATCTTTATATACGTTATCGGAATCTGGCGCTGCTGTGTCCTCTGCGTTTGCATCGGATGTCTTGCCGTCCGAAGTGTCTGCTGCCTTGTCACCGTCTGTTGAATCTGCATTACTGCTGTCAGTTCCTGTGGATGCTGCCTGATTCTGCATACGGTTTGCATAGCTTGTCTCCAGTGCACTGAGAAGTTCATTCTGCTGCTCCTGAAGCGTGTCTACCTTATCTGTCAGAGCCGAAATTTCTTTTTCGTTTGCCTGGGCTTTCATACTGCTGTTATAAAAAAGCACAGCCAGAACTACCAGCAGTAAAGAAATCACTCTCATATAAAAATTCTGGTTTTTCATCTCTTTTCTCCCCTGTATTTAGTCAGTCAGATATTCACAGTCCGTTCCTATCATCTGCACATAACCGTTTTTTGAATAAGTTATATATCTTTTACTCGTATTTATAGATTAGTTCTAATTAATCATTTTTCTTTAATTAGATATTGCTAACTTACAGCTAGGTATTATATCACCTGATTTTTTTCTTGTCTATACTTTTTGTTAGTACGCGGTAACTTTTTTCTCCGTATCTTTAATTTTTGCTGTAACTTTTCCAGATATTGGTTAGATATCCTTAACTTATATTTGCCTTTTGAATGGGAGTATGATATGATTTTTTCTGAATCTGTGACAGAAACGGAGTTTTTATTTTGAAGAAAAAAGAAGTGATTTTTATTGCCGGGATCCTGATTCTGGCCGGGGTTCTCTGGCTTGGTTTTCAGATCACAGGGAAACGTTCCCACAATACGATCCGTATTACCGTTGACGGAAAAGAATTCGGAACTTATTCTCTTTCCCAGGATCAGGTCATACATATCGGAGACACCAATGTCTGCGAGATCAAAAACGGAAAAGTTACCATGATCGAAGCAACCTGTCCGGATCATTACTGTATGAAACAGAAAGCTGTGGATGAACATGGCGGTTCTATTATCTGTCTTCCTAACAAAGTGGTGATAGAAGGAGAAAATACCACGGAGGATTCGGATTCGAAGAGTTCACCGAAGATTGATGCGGTGACGTAAGATGAAGATGTTACGGAATATATGCGTAATGTGCGTTCGCCATGCAGCTCTCCTCCGACAGATGACATTTGGTCCGGGGCACATCTGTAACAAATGAAAGGGTTTATTTATGAAACGAAAAACAGCTTATCTTGGATTATTTTCCGCAGTAGCGATCATTTTGGGATATGTGGAGTCGCTGATTCCTGTGTTTGCAGGAATTCCGGGAATCAAGCTCGGACTTGCAAACCTGGCAGTGCTTTTTATCCTGGATCGGTATTCTGCGAAAGAGGCGGCTCTTGTGTCCGTTGTCAGGATACTTGTGATTGGGTTTATGTTTGGAAATCTGTTCAGTATTTTATATAGTATGGCTGGCGCCGCGCTTAGTTTGACTGTGATGAATCTGCTGAAAAAACATTCCGGGTTTAGTCTGATCGGGATCAGTGTGGCTGGTGGGGTTACGCACAATATTGGGCAATTGATCGTTGCCATGATCGTGGTGAGTAATACGAGTCTGATGGTTTATGCACCGGCACTGCTGGTGGCCGGGGTCCTGGCGGGGATTCTCATAGGTGTTTTGACAAAGGAAGTTGTGGGACGACTTCCTTTGAATCTGTAATGTTTGTGTGTTTCTTTTTTGGGATTATGGTTTTTACTTTGTGAAGTGGATTTTTGAAGTGTGTGTATTTCTTTTTGGGATTATAGTTTTTACTTTATGAAAGTAGGAAATTTGCGAGAAGGGGAAGCACTCATAGTTGCGAAGGCCGTCTCCCCTTCTCGCGTTCTTCCCCTCCTGGCCACGCCGCTGTGATGCGTTATGGAATGTGTAACTTTATCGGCTCAGTCCTGTATTCTGCTGTACTGGCAGTGTCAGGCTGAGCCGATTGTTGGTTCAGGGCGGACGGGAAAGCGGCCTGCGTAGCAGGCCTGTTCCCTGAATTACAGCGTATAACTTGTATGGCTGTTATTTCACTGTTATTCAGAAACAGGTCTGCTTCGCAGACCGCTTTTTGTACGGAGCGAATAAAAAACACTTCGTCAATATATTTACGTCAGCATAAATCGGCTCAACTTTCCGCAGCCGACACAGTAGAATCCATCGCCCCGCCAATACTTTCACACATTCTCACAGCCTACAACAACTGCGTGCCCGGAAAGGGGGAGCTCGAGGGGGAAAAGCGGGCTTCGCAACTTTGAGTGCTTTCCCCCTCGTACCTGCCCATGCCAAAATGGTCCCCCTGAAAGGAAAAAATGCCTACGCTTCTAGTATCCTCTCTGGAAAGGAAAAAGCCTACGCCTCTAGTATCCTCCCTGGAAAGGAAAAAGTCTACGCCTCTAGTATCCTCCCTGGAAAGGAAAAGTCTACGCCTCTAGTATCCCCTCCAGAAAGAAGATGCCCGCCGCATCCAGGCGCCCTCGCCGGGAGGCATCAGGCTTCGGTTTCATCATGAAACTGAGGAACCGGTGTCACCGGGTGATACGGCTCCGCCGGTGGCTCATCAAATTCTCCGGAAATATTCCGATAGAAAACTGCCATGCAGGTTTCTATATAAGGCACCAGCCAGATCAGTGCCAGATAAAGCGTAAACATAGAAAAAATAATCCACGGTATAAAACTTAAGAGCATTTTCAAATACTCCCAGTAGTGCCCCTTCATAAGTTTCGCACTTGCTTTCAGTGCCTGTGTTCCTTTCATGTCCGGATTATCGGACAGAATATAATAACTCATGGTGAAAGGCATGGCTATCAGCAGGTTCAGCCCAAACCCGAGAAGTGTCAGCAGCATATAAGTCACTGCCCAGTTCATCTGCTCTTCCACTGTATTTCCCATATCGCTTGTGAACGAAAACCACGCCAGTGGAAGTGATGTCACCAGATTGATCAGTGCCAGCACAAAGGATACCACGATCACATGGTCTGGCTGGTGGCTGAAAAAGTACAGAAGATCTCCAAAAGAATATGCTTCCCTTCTGGAAATATTCAGGTAGATCCGGTAAAGTCCTGCGGAAAAAACGCAGATCACCAGAGAAAGGATAAAGCTGAATACTTCTCCTCCGATGATCGCGTACGCGGAATCTCCCGGAAAAAGTGCTGTGGAAATGTAGCTTGAAACCACACTCATCGCCGCAACCGCAATACTGCCGATCACCGGAACCGTAAAATTACCAGTCAGCGTTTCCCTTGCAAGCTTCTTACAGCCCTTCAGATTTTTTCTCATAAAAATTCTCTCCTTATGAACGGCCACATCTTTCCGGCGGACAGCCCGAATGCACGCACCGTTCCGTTATAGAAGGCGGAGACTTATACCAAGCCTCCGCCCCGTCATTTCTCATTTTCGCTCTGGCATATCCTGCTGCTTATGCTGCATAACTGCACGCCAGATCATTTTTCTGCAATGTCAAACGGATATTCGCAATTCGCAATCCGCATTCACTACGCAGCTCTACACCGATTAACTGCTTCGCAGTTTATCCGGTTAATCTGCAAGATTAAACGCATCATGTACCGCATTCATGGCACGTACGCCATCTTTCTCATTGATGAGAACAGTCACACGGATCTCAGATGTCGCGATCATATTGATGTTCACGCCCTCATTATAAAGGCTCTCGAACATTTTTGCGGCAACACCCGGATTACTCATCATACCAGCTCCCACGATGGAAAGTTTGGCGATGTTTTTCTCCGCATGAAGCTCATCATAGCCGATGCGTGCCTGGTTGGATTCCAGGACTGCCATTGCATCGTCCAGATCATTTTTATCAACAGTAAAGGAAATATCCTTGGTTCCGGCACGGCCGATAGACTGAAGGATCATATCCACATTGATATTTTTCTTGGCCAGGGTATCAAAAAGCTTAAATGCTACTCCTGGTGAATCTTTAAGTCCGATCACAGCAATACGTACTGCATCTGTATCCAGAGCAACACCGCTGATCAGCATTCTCTCCACTGTTACTTCCTCCTTTACCACAGTTCCTTCGCTGTTGTTGAGACTGGAACGTACCACTAGCGGTACACCGTATTTCTTCGCCATCTCCACAGAACGGTTATGAAGCACTCCCGCACCCAGAGTTGCCAGATCCAGCATCTCATCGTAAGTGATCTCCTTAAGCTTGCGGGCTTTCGGAACCTTACGGGGGTCAGCAGTATAAACGCCATCCACATCGGTATAGATCTCACAGGCATCTGCATGAAGCGCTGCTGCAAGAGCTACGGCTGTGGTATCCGAACCTCCACGGCCAAGTGTGGTGTAATCATTATATTTATCAATGCCCTGGAATCCTGTAACCACAACAATTCTGCGGTTATCCAGTTCTCTGCGGATACGTGCGGCATCGATCTTTTTCAGACGGGCACTGCCGTGTGCGCTTGTTGTGTGCATAGCCACCTGAAATGCATTCAGGGAAACTGACGGTACTCCCAGGCTGTCCATAGCCATGGCCATCAGTGCTACCGACATCTGTTCTCCGATGGTAAAAAGCATATCCATCTCACGTTTCGGAGGTTTGTCGTTGATATCTTTCGCCATGGTGATCAGCTCATCGGTATATTTACCCATTGCGGAAAGCACGACCACCACGTCGTTTCCTTTTTTATAATCTTCGATACATCTTCTGGCAACATTAAAGATACGCTCTTTGTTTGCCACAGAAGTACCGCCGAATTTTTTTACGATTAACATGTTCTTATTTCTCCTCAGGCATCAATCCTTCACGCGGATCATTGCCAGTACTTTTCCGGTAAGCTTACTGATCTTCTCTTTATATTCAGCCTGCTTCATCACCGGTGTGATAAATCCGAATTCGTCCGGAAGGTCATCCGGCTCGATGGTCTGTACATCACCAAAAGCTTTTTCCACTTCATCCATAGTAGTATCAGACACACGTACGAAGAAACGTCCCTCAACTTCATCCATATCCATAAGCTTCAAGGCATAGCTGCTCCAGTTTGTCATGATATTTCTGTGGAGATGCTTTGCTTCATCCACAACATCTGCAACTACTGCACTTGCAGTCGGAAGCTTACCTGCTCCGCTTCCGTAGAACATGGCATCTCCGAGAACATTTCCGTGCACAAATACTGCATTAAACACATCATTTACACTGTAAAGCGGGCTACTCTGGCCTACCAGGAACGGCGCTACCATTGCATAGAAAGAATCTCCGATCCTACGGCTTGTGGCAAGAAGCTTGATAGTCATGCCAAGCTCTTTTGCATATTCCATATCTGCCGGTGTGATCTTTGTGATTCCTTCTGTATAAATATCCTCGTAATTCAGGAACTTTCCGTATGCAAGTGAAGAAAGGATGGCGATCTTACGGCATGCGTCAGCACCTCCTACGTCTGCAGTCGGATCTGCCTCTGCATAGCCCTTTGCCTGAGCTTCCTTCAGAACCGTATCAAAATCACAGTTCTCTGTGCTCATCTTGTAAAGCATGTAGTTGGTGGTTCCGTTAAGGATTCCTGTGATCTCATCGATCTCATCTGCTGTCAGTGAAGAATTCAGTGCACGAATGATCGGGATACCGCCGCCGCAGCTTGCCTCAAAAAGGAAATTGATATTTTTTTCTTTTGCGATCTCCATGAGCTCGGAACCATGCTTGGCTACCAGAGCCTTATTGGATGTGCTTACGCTCTTTCCTGCCTGAAGCGCTCTTTTTACAAAGGTATAAGCCGGCTCGATCCCGCCCATAACCTCAACAACAATATCTACCTCCGGATCGTTTACGATCACTTCATAATCATGAACCAGAACTTTCTCAACCGGATCTCCCGGAAAATCTCTTAAATCAAGAACGTACTTGATGTTAATCTCATCTCCAGCTCTCTTGTTAATGCTCTCATGATTGGTGTTGATGACTTCAACAACTCCGCTTCCTACTGTACCGTAGCCTAATACTGCTATGTTTATCATATGCTTACTCCCTGCCTAAAATTTTCAAATAGTGTATACCGTCTCTCTGCTCAATATTCTCCACCATAGCCTCTGCGTCGCCTTCTCCCGGAAGGATGTCAACGCTCAGCGTCAGCGTTGCGACTCCGTTAATGGGAATACTCTGATGTATGGTCAGGATATTACCGTGAAAACGGGCAATCGTCTGCAGCACCATTGATAAAAGCCCCGGCTCATCGTCCATCTGAATGATAAAGGTGATGGTCTTTCCCTTGGTCTCCTCGTGGAAAGGAAAAATATCGTCCTTATATTTGTAAAAAGAGCTGCGGCTGATCCCGGTCCTTTCAGCAGCTTCCTGAACAGTAGCCACCCGTTTGGATTCCAGCAGTCTCTTGGCCTCAACCACCTTGAGAAGTACCTCCGGCACTGCCCGTTCTCTTACTACATAGTATTTTTTCTTCTCAACCTGTTTCTGCATAGCAACCTCTCTAGTTGCTGTTCACATTGTGTGCAGCAACCTTTCTGTCCGTTTCATAAAGACAAGTGTTTTTGTATAAAAGATATATTATCATAATAAAAGAAACTCCACAAGCGATTTTTTGCCTGCGGAGTCCTTTTCTCTGTCTTTATGGGGTTCCGTGACAGTAATGTTATTCTTTCTTTTTCGCCAGCGCGATCCATTTCAGGTATGCATTGATAAAGATGTCAATACCACCGTCCAGAACTGCGTCAACATTACCGGTTTCTTCATTGGTTCTATGGTCTTTTACCATGGTGTATGGCTGCAGGACATAGGAACGGATCTGGTTTCCCCAGCCGATATCTGTCACTTCGCCTCGAATGCCGGAAAGTTTCTCCTCAGCTTCCTGCTGTTTCAGAAGATACAGTTTGGCTTTCAGCATCTGCATGGCCTTGTCCTTGTTCATGTGCTGAGAACGTTCATTCTGGCACTGTACCACGATTCCTGTAGGGAAATGGGTGATACGGATCGCAGAGGATGTCTTGTTGATGTGCTGTCCACCGGCACCGCTGCTTCGGTAGGTATCAATACGGATATCATCATCATTGATCTCAACGTCCAGATCTTTCTTGATATCCGGCATAACATCACAGGATACAAAAGATGTCTGTCTCTTTCCTGCCGCATTAAACGGGGAAATACGTACAAGACGGTGAACACCTTTCTCGGATTTCAGATAACCGTAGGCGTTCTCTCCGTTTACCTGGAAGGTTACGGATTTCACACCGGCCTCATCACCGTCAAGGTAATCCAGTACTTCCAGTGCAAATCCTTTTTTCTCCGCCCATCTGCTGTACATACGGTAAAGCATTCCACACCAGTCGCATGCCTCTGTACCACCGGCTCCTGCGTTCAGCTTAATGATGGCATTCTCTCCGTCATACTCTCCGGAAAGAAGTGTCTTCACACGGATGCTGTCAAAGCTTGCCTGGAATTCGTCCAGCATTTCCTGGATCTCAGGGATGATCTCCGGATCATTCTCCTCATATCCCATCTCGATCATGGTTTCCATATCTTCCATCTGTGTTTCCAGATTATGGTATGTCTCAATATCATCCTTGAGACTCTTTAACTGTTTCATCTTCATCTGAGATACTTCTGCGTTATCCCAGAAATCAGGCGCTTCCATCTCGCGCTCTAATTCTTCGACCTTCTGCTCTTTGTTAGCGAGGTCAAAGTGAATCCCTCACTTCCACTAATGGCTCTGTGTATGTTGCAAGAATACTCTTGAACTGATCTAACTCAACCACAGCTTCACCTTCTTTCTATATATTGATGCAGGAACTCCTGCCTGTCTTATACAATACCATATGGGCCTGAAAATTACAACGAAAACGTGGTTCAGGCATTTCTATTTTATCTGCGACAATTCATAGATATCCCCTCTCCGGTGCTTCAGAAGCGGCAGCTGTTCCCGGACTTTTTTTATCTCATCCAGATCCAGTTTCACAACCTTCACGTCCGGCTTTTCTTCCATTTCCATGAGGACTTTTCCCCAGGGATCTACGGCAATGGAATGGCCCCAGGAATGGTATCCGGCGTTCAGATCTCTGGCAGGTGCAGCTCCAATGGTGTATACCTGGTTGTCCACAGCTCTCTGACGGAACATCAGCTCCCAGTGGAGAGGCCCTGTTGTCATGTTAAAAGCAGCCGGCACAATGATCACCTCTGCGCCCTGGTCCACCATCAGCCTGGCAAGTTCCGGGAACCGGAAATCGTAGCAGATGCAAAGGCCAATCTTTCCAAATTCTGTGTCAAAAACTGTCACCTGATCTCCCGGTGTCAGGGTATCCGATTCTTTAAAATACTGGCCACCTTTTACATCAATGTCAAAAAGATGCATTTTCCGGTGTTTCCCGATCTGATGCCCGTTTCTGTCAAAAACATAGGATGTGTTGTAAATATGACCGGCTGCATCTCTCTCCGGCATGCTTCCGGCTACAAGATAAATTCCACGTTCTGCTGCCAGCCTGGAACATTTTTCCCAGGTGTCCCCACCTTCGGCTTCCGCATACTCCGGAAAGTATTTATTCTCGTAGGGACAGCAGAACATTTCGGGCAGGACTGCCAGGTCGATTCCCTGAAGTTCCGGGCGGGCAAGAATTTCTGCTGCCTGGGTGATGTTACGGGATTTTTCTGTATATACATGTGTCTGAAGAATTGCTGTTTTTATAACGGCCATATTATCATATCCTTTCTCTGCTCTTATACAAAAATAGCCCCACCATATCATCAGGTGAGACTATTTTTATCTTCATTCTCAGATCTTCGCTGCCTTACGTCCACAGCACTGTTTGTATTTCTTGCCGCTTCCGCATGGGCACGGATCGTTTGGATATACTTTATCTTCTTTTCGCTGAACCGGTTTCTTCGGGCCGGCGCTGTCATCTTTGTTTGTACCGGTTACTTTTGCAACCTGCTCACGCTCGATCTTCTGCTCTACATGAACATGATACAGCATACGTACGGTATCTTCCTGAATGGAAGTGATCATGTTGTTGAACATCTCAAATGCGTTCATCTTGTACTCAACAACCGGATCTCTCTGGCCGTATGCCATCAGGCCGATACCCTGACGGAGCATCTCCATGTCGTCGATGTGATCCATCCACTTGCTGTCGATACATTTCAGAAGAACTACTCGCTCAAGCTCACGAAGCTGCTCCGGTTCCGGGAACTCAGCCTCTTTCGCTTCATAAAGCTTCACAGCCTCTTCCTTCACGATATGTTTGATCTCGTCTTTTTTATGGCCTTTTACCTTCTCTGCAGTCAGAGGATGGATCGGAATGATCGGAGTGATCGCGGTATTGAACTCATCAAGATCCCACTCAGAAGAATCCATATCATCGGAGAAACACATGTCTGTCATGCTGTCTACGATATCTGTGATCATCTTGTAGATGGCATCACGCATGTTCTCACCGTCAAGTACCTGACGACGCTCCTCGTAGATGATCTCTCTCTGCTCATTGTTAACCTGGTCATAGTCGAGAAGATTTTTACGGATTCCGAAGTTGTTGAACTCAATCTTCTCCTGCGCTTTCTCGATGGCGTTGGAGAGCATCTTATGCTCGATCTGCTCATTCTCCTCAACACCAAGAGATGTGAACACTTTCATCAGTCTCTCGGAACCGAACAGACGCATCAGGTCATCCTCAAGGGAAATGTAGAAACGGGATTCACCCGGATCTCCCTGTCGTCCGGAACGTCCACGGAGCTGGTTATCAATACGTCTTGACTCATGACGCTCAGTACCGATAATCTTCAGACCGCCGGCCTCTCTTGCCACATCGTCAAGCTTGATATCGGTACCACGGCCTGCCATGTTGGTTGCGATGGTAACGGCATCTGCCTGTCCTGCCTGTGCTACGATCTCAGCCTCAAGCTCATGGAACTTGGCATTCAGTACGTTATGCGGGATTCCCTCTCTCTTCAGCATTCTGCTGAGAAGTTCGGAAGTTTCGATGGTAATCGTACCAACCAGTACCGGTTGATGTTTTGCGTGAGCTTCCTTAACTGCCTCTACAACGGCATTGAATTTCTCTTTCTTTGTCATGTAAACGGCATCATCAAGGTCTTTACGCTGTACCACACGGTTGGTCGGAATCTCTACAACGTCCATGCCGTAGATATCACGGAACTCTTTCTCCTCGGTAAGGGCCGTACCGGTCATACCGCCTTTTTTGTCATATTTGTTGAAGAAGTTCTGGAAGGTGATGGTTGCAAGAGTCTTACTCTCTCTTTTAACCTTAACATGCTCTTTCGCCTCAATCGCCTGATGAAGACCATCGGAATAACGACGGCCCGGCATGATACGTCCGGTAAATTCATCGACGATCAGGATCTCGTCATCTTTTACAACGTAATCCTGATCTTTGTGCATCAGGTTATGTGCACGAAGCGCAAGGATAATGTTGTGCTGGATCTCCAGATTCTCCGGATCTGCCAGGTTCTCGATATTAAAGAATTTCTCAACCTTCTTGATACCCTGCTCGGTAAGGTTGACGATCTTATCTTTCTCATTTACAACGAAGTCACCGGTCTCGATAACTTCCTCGCCCATGATGGCTGCCATCTTGGTCATCTCATGGCTGGCCTCACCACGCTCCAGCTGCTGTGCAAGGATATCGCACACCTCATAAAGCTTGGTGGACTTGCCGCTCTGTCCGGAAATGATCAGAGGTGTACGTGCCTCATCGATCAGGACGGAGTCGATCTCATCGATGATACAGTAGTGAAGATCTCTCTGAACAAGCTGTTCTTTATAGATAACCATGTTATCACGAAGGTAATCGAATCCAAGTTCGTTGTTGGTAACGTATGTGATGTCACATCCATATGCCGCACGGCGTTCTTCCGGCTTCATGTCGTTAAGTACCACGCCTACAGTCAGGCCAAGGAACTCATGGACTTTACCCATCCACTCGGCATCTCGTTTAGCCAGGTAGTCGTTGACAGTTACGATGTGGACACCTTTTCCCTCAAGGGCATTCAGGTATGCAGGAAGTGTGGAAACAAGAGTTTTACCTTCACCTGTTTTCATCTCGGCGATACGGCCCTGGTGAAGGATGATACCACCGATGATCTGTACACGGTAATGCTCCATTCCAAGCACACGCTTGGCAGCCTCACGTACGGTGGCAAATGCCTCAGGAAGAAGATCATCCAGTGTTTCGCCTTCTGCAAGACGTTTCTTATATTCTCTGGTTTTGTCCCGTAACTGCTCGTCGGTAAGCTGCTGCATCTGGGACTGATAGCTCTCGGTTTTCTCAACCAGCGGCATGATACGCTTTACCTCACGCTGGCTGCGGGTTCCAAATACTTTTGAAAAAACATTCATGTTTCTGCTCCAATCATTTTATTCGAAATAGGACATTTAAGTCTCTTATCTATCCGATTCAGGATCATTCCAGGACACTGTTCGTTCCAATCATCATAATCATTCCAGTTCTCTGTTGATATCCAGATCACATATGGTATATATTCTACCACTTTCCAGTTATAAAAACAATGAACAATTAATTAACAAATCGTGTCCGGAGCTGTTCTTCTGCCCTGAAAAAAAGCTCCGGGAATCTGCAGATTTTCCACGCAGATTCCCGGAGCTTTTCTCAGTCGTTCAATATTCAGTTTTTATAAAAGATCATTCACCCATGATCTCCTACAGAGACTTCTGCCTAAAACTCCGGCTCGATCAGTCCGTAAGTATTACCTTTACGTTTGTAAACTACGTTCACCTGCTCTGTCTCAGCATTGAAGAATACAAAGAAATTATGTCCAAGAAGCTCCATCTGTACGCATGCATCTTCCGGATACATTGGTTTGATTCCGAATTTCTTGGTACGGATGATCTTAACTTCCTCATCCTCTTCATAATCCTTATCAAGGTATGCTTTCTGGAAGTTTGTGGATTCCTGCTGCTTGTCAACGATCTTGTTCTTGTATTTACGAAGCTGACGCTCAATTACCTCTTCAACCAGATCGATGGATACATACATATCATTGCTTACCTGCTCGGAACGGATAATGTTACCTTTCACAGGGATTGTTACCTCGATCTTCTGGCGATCCTTCTCAACGCTTAAGGTTACTGAAATCTCAGTTTCAGGAGTAAAATACCTTTCAAGTTTACCAAGCTTGTCCTCAACAGCTGTTTTAAGTCCTTCTGTTACTGCTATATTCTTTCCACTAATAATAAATTTCATGACTTCCATCCCCTTTGCTGTTTTATGTTGCTATTATAACACATTAAGTTGAATTTTAACATCACTTTTCAAAAATTTTACAAATTTTTTCTAAATTTATTCAATATATTCCTGCAAAAGGATTTTTTTGTCATGAATATGCAACTATTCTACTTCATCTCTGCCAGAACTTCAAACGGTATGCTTCCGCCAAAAATATCCAGTGCACTGCCAACAGTCACGTCCAGTCTTCCCTGTCCTGCCCTTCGAAGTTCCTCAATATCTGCCATGGAGCCGACACCGCCTGCATAAGTTACCGGATGAGCTGTATACTGTCCCAGAAGTTCCGCAAGTTCTGTCTCAACACCATGAGCCTTTCCCTCCACATCCACTGCATGGACCAGAAATTCATCACAGTAACTTCCAAGCTTTTCCATCAGTTCCAGTGTCACGATCTCTTCTGTAAATTTCTGCCAGCGGTCTGTGACAATATAATAGTTACCGTCTTTTTTGCGGCAGCTTAAGTCCAGCACAAGATGTTCTTTTCCTGCTGCATTCCGGATCTTCTCCAGATTTTCCCAGGAGATCACTCCGTTTTTAAACACATAGGAGGTTACGATCACATGGCTGGCACCAGCCTCCAGATACTCTGACGCATTCTCCGGGCAGATACCGCCTCCGATCTGAAGTCCTCTGGGATATCTTTTCAGGGCAAGAAGCGCCTGGGCTTTCGTCGCTTCATAGTTGGGAGAATCTTTTCCGTTCAAAAGGATCACATGACCGCCCTTTAATCCCGCCTTCTTATAAAACTCTGCATAAAAAGCCGCATCCTGCTCTGACACAAAATTTTCTGCCGCCTGATCACCCTGATCTTTCAGGCTTCCTCCTACGATCTGTTTTACTTTTCCGTTATGTATATCAATGCATGGTCTGAATTTCATAATCCTGTCCTCCGTTTTCTTTCCATGCACTGATAATAGCATCAGAAGCAGTTTTATGCAATGCTGTGGTAAAATATCTGTAGCACCAGGTTACCTTACAGTTGCTGACCACGAAATAAACAGCAACTCTATCTGCCCTCTACCGCATTTCCTACTGCATTGCCAATATCATCCACCGCATTTCCTACGCCGTCGCCCAGGTCCTTCACACTGTCACCCAGCTCACCGGATACCGTTCCGTCATTTCCGGTTCCGTTGGCATCTGTAGTTCCAGGCGCTGCTGTTGTATTATTTCCATTTCCCGCAGGAGTCACGGTAATATTTCCACCGGCCATCTCATTGTTATCTGTGCCAGAATCTTCAATGATCCCGCCGTTGTCCATCACACCGTCATTATCTGTTTCATCTTCCATAATTCCATTTTCTGTGGCAGTATTTTCGTTTGTATTTTTTTTCTTATTTCTCTCATCATTATTTTTCTCGTCCACAGTTTCATCCGCATTATTTACCTCTGTACCACAGGCTGTAAATGTACACAGAGACAGAGTGAGCAAAGTGCCAAAAAGAATCGCCTTCCATTTTTTCATATGATCTTCTCCTTTTTCTGAAAAATTCTGTATTCCTAATATGGCACTTTTTCCAGTATTCTATCCTGGCAAAAATTTCAAAAATATTCTTTGCTATAAGGCCATATAGCGGACATTCGCATTCCGTTCCACTACATGCTCATGAATGAAATCGCTTCGCAATTTCATTCAAAAAAACGGGCTCCGCTTTTACACGAAACCCGTTTTTATTACCTGTATCATTCTGTTACGGATTAAACTGTCAACCTGTCAGGATCAGCCGATCACGTCACTCATATCGTAACGTCCTGCCGGTTTACCTGCAAGGAATTTGGCTGCTTCTACAGCACCTTTTCCAAAAATAGCCTTGGAATATGCGGTATGCTTAAACTCGATCACTTCGTCCTGGCCTGCAAAAATGATCTCATGCTCACCTACGATGGTTCCACCGCGGACTGCGGAAATACCGATCTCCTTGTCATCACGTTTTTCACGTTTCTGGCTGCGGTCATATACATAATGATACTTGTTGTCCATAGCTTCATTAATGCTGTCTGCCAGTGCAAGTGCAGTACCACTTGGTGCGTCAACTTTCAGGCGGTGATGTTTCTCAACGATCTCCATGTCAAATCCTGCAGTTGCAAGAACCTTGGCAGCATCCTGAACGAGTTTCAGAAGTGTATTGATACCAAGAGACATGTTCGCAGATTTCAGCACTGCTACTTTTTTGGATGTTTCTTCTACTTTTGCAAGCTGCTCCTCACTTAAGCCTGTGCTGCAGAGAACAACCGGAATCTGGCGTGCGGCACTGTACTCAAGAAGCTTGTCTGTTGCTTTTGCAGAAGAAAAATCAATGATCGCATCTGCCTCTACCTGGCATGCGTCAATATCAGTAAATACCGGATAGCTGTTTTTTCCCTGATCTGCAATGTCGATGCCTGCCACGATCTCTGCATCCGGATCTTTCTCCACAATGCCACTGATCACCTGACCCATATGTCCGTTGCAGCCATGCATGATGATTTTTACCATAGTATATTCTCCTTTACCTTCCGCTTACAGTCTGATTATTTTGCAAGCTTAAGGCCGAATTTCTCGATCTCTTTTGCAAGAGCTGCCTTTGTGTCTTCTTCCATCTCGCAAAGTGGCATACGAAGCGGTCCTACGTTCATTCCCATAAGGTTCATAGCTGTCTTAACAGGAATCGGGTTTACTTCGCTGAACAGTGCGTTGATCAGCGGAAGAGCTTTCAGCTGATCCTCTGTTGCTCCCTTGGTATCACCGTCGAAATATTTCATGACCATGTCATGTGTAAACTTCGGTGCAACATTGGAAAGTACGGAAATAACACCAAGTCCGCCAAGAGAAAGAATCGGAAGTACCTGATCATCGTTTCCGGAGTAAAGCTCAAGCTGTCCGTCTGCCAGAGACATCATTTTGGCGATCTGGGAAAGATCTCCGGTTGCTTCCTTGATTCCGACAATGTTCTTTACATTCTTTGCAAGGTAAGCTGCTGTAGCCGGCTGGATGTTGCAGCCTGTACGGCTCGGTACATTGTACATGATGAGCGGAGTTTCCGGAACTGCATTGGCAATTGCTGTGTAATGAGCGATAAGTCCCTTCTGTGTAGCCTTGTTATAATAAGGTGTTACAATAAGAAGAGCGTCTGCACCATAGGAAGCTGCTTCCTTGGACATCATGATTGCTGTCTCTGTACAATTGGAACCTGTTCCTGCGATTACAGGCACACGTTTGTTAACTTTGTCAATTGTGAACTTGATTGTCTGAAGGTGCTCTCCGTGTGTCAGAGTAGAAGATTCTCCTGTTGTTCCGCAGATAACGATGGCGTCTGTGCTGTTCGCGATCTGATCCTCAAGGATCTCCTCAAGTTTCTCATAATTTACCTTACCGTCTTCGTGCATAGGTGTTACGATTGCAACGCCTGTTCCTTTAAAAATTGCCATTTGTCTTCCTCCTTCTTTCTTCTGTGAACTGTTGCTTATTCCCGTTCCTGTCCGGTCAGCTCTGTTGTCATTGTGGTAACACTGTCCACATATGGCTTCAATGCTTCCGGAAGCCAGCGTCCGGTCATAACTATGTGCATACTTTCATCCTTCTGCTTAAGCATATCGATGATCGTCTCAACTGGAGCGATTCCTTTATCCATAAGCCCGAGGATTTCATCCAGCAGCAGAAAATCACACTCTCCGGTAGCAATTACCTTCCGTGCAAAATTAAGGCCGTTGAGAATATTGGTTCTCTCTTCTGTCTTTTCCTGCTCACTCAGGTCATTATAGCAGGTGTCCATTTTTTCGAAACGGAAAATCTTGAAATCAAGATTATCCAGATCCTCAAGAAAATCCAGTTCTCTGCGTTCCCTGCCCTTGAGAAACTGTATGATGATCACACTTTTTCCCTGCGCGGCAAAGCGCAAAGCCTGGCCGACAGCCAGTGTCGTCTTTCCTTTCCCGTTCCCGCAATAAACCTCTGTTATTTCTTTTTCCATGATTCTTCCTCTTACTGTTTAGTGAAACCGGTAATTCCCCATTCTTTTAATTTTTCTTATATTACCGCAGATTGGCTGGAAATGCAAGTGTTACCTTAATGTTCCCACCAATATTCCATAACCTGTCCAATGTTACTCAACATATTCCAATTTGCTCACCGAAACTTCATAGGCTATCCTTTTTTCTGTCTCATTTTCACTGATTCGTTTCATATATTCCCTGCTCTGAATTCTGCCCCAGATCAGCACATGTCCGCCTACTTCAAAAGCCGAAGCATATCTGGCATTTCTTCCCCAGCATATACATGGTATGTAATCGGATTTTCCGTAAGGACGGTTGACTGCCATCAGAAGATCCGCAATCTCCCTTCCAAGCGGAGTTTTTCTGTATACAGGCGGTTTGCAGATATACCCGTCCAGAAAAATCTGATTGACCGGTATGGATTCCTCTCCCTCTTCCACAAATTTCACTTCCCTGGCAAATACCGAAAGCACAAGTCTATTTCTCTTTTCCTCATGACGGTTATAGGACCGGAACTGTCCGTGGATTTCAATATACTCCCCAACATAGTCCTGGGTGATATCAATCAGACGCTCGGACACCATCACCGGAATCCTGTCCTCAGAATCGCTGAGACGTTTTACCAGAATATCCATCATATAAAAACCTTCTCCAAAAACCTGATGGCTGAAGGTAAATCCGGTGGCAATGCGCCCCATAACCGATACCTGATTGTTTTCAATAATTTTATCTGCCATAATAAGTAGCTCTCCTTCCTCTTCGTGTATTTCGTCTATACCAATGTATGTGCATTTGAGGTATAATATGTCTGGAAAATGAAAAACTAAAAATATTTTTTTATATCTTGTAATCTCACGAAAATGTGATAAACTGTAAATTTGGACATCATTTTTAACAAAAAGATTACTTATATATGGAAAGAAAGGATTTGGATTATATGAAGACCAAGCGTGAAGATGTTCGTAACGTGGCCATTATCGCCCATGTCGATCACGGTAAAACAACACTTGTTGACGAGCTTTTGAAACAGAGCGGTGTTTTCCGTGAGAACCAGGAAGTCCAGGAACGTGTCATGGACTCCAACGATATTGAGCGTGAGCGCGGCATTACGATTCTCTCCAAAAACACCGCAGTTCATTACAAGGGTGTAAAAATCAATATCATCGACACTCCAGGCCATGCGGACTTCGGCGGCGAGGTAGAGCGTGTGCTGAAGATGGTAGACGGCGTTATTCTTCTTGTGGACGCCTTCGAGGGTGCCATGCCTCAGACTAAATTTGTACTTCGTAAAGCTCTCGAACTGAACCTGCATGTTATTGTCTGCATCAACAAGATCGACCGTCCGGAAGCACGTCCGGAGGAAGTTGTTGACGAAGTTCTGGAACTTCTCATGGATCTGGACGCATCTGACGAGCAGCTGGACTGCCCGTTCCTGTATGCCTCCGCAAAAGCCGGCTATGCAGTTCGTAACCTTGAGGACAAGCCTGAGAATATGGCTCCGCTTTTTGAGACCATCCTTGATGCAATTCCTGCTCCGGAGGGAGATCCGGACGGAGATACACAGGTTCTTATCAGCACCATCGACTACAATGAATATGTAGGCCGTATCGGTGTCGGTAAAGTTGAGCGCGGAACCATTTCCGTGAACCAGGAGCTGATGCTTCTGAACCATCATGACCCGGACAAACACGAGCGCGTAAAGATCAGCAAGCTCTACGAATTTGACGGCCTGAACAAGGTTGAAGTCAAGAGTGCTACCATCGGAGCCATCGTTGCGATCTCCGGTATTGCAGATATCCACATTGGAGATACACTCTGTGCAGGAGATAACCCGGAGTCCATTCCGTTCCAGAAGATTTCCGAGCCTACCATCTCCATGAACTTCCTTGTAAACGACAGCCCGCTTGCAGGACAGGAAGGTAAATTTATCACTTCCCGTCACCTTCGTGACCGCCTCTACCGTGAGCTGAATACAGACGTCAGCCTTCGTGTGGAAGACACAGATACAACTGAGTGCTTCAAGGTTTCCGGCCGTGGTGAGCTTCACCTTTCCGTTCTTATTGAGAACATGCGCCGTGAAGGATATGAATTTGCAGTCAGCAAACCGGAGGTTCTCTATCATACAGACGAGCGCGGACGCAAACTGGAGCCGATCGAGATCGCATATGTTGATGTTCCGGAGGAATTTTCCGGTACCATCATCCAGAAACTCAGCGAGCGTAAAGGTGAACTTCAGGGTATGAGCACAGCAAGCGACGGAACTGTACGTCTTGAGTTCTCCATCCCTTCCCGTGGACTGATCGGATTCCGTAACGAATTCCTTACCTCCACCAAGGGTACCGGTATCCTGAACACCATGTTTGACGGATATGCACCATACAAGGGAGACTTCCCGTATCGTAAACAGGGTTCCCTCATCGCTTTCGAGGCAGGCGAGACTGTAACTTACGGTCTTTTCTCCGCTCAGGAGCGTGGTACTCTCTTCGTCGGACCTGGCGAGAAGGTTTACAGCGGTATGGTTATCGGACAGAATGGTAAGGCTGAGGATATCGAGCTGAATGTCTGCAAGACCAAGCACCTCACCAACACCCGTTCTTCTTCGGCAGACGATGCGCTGAAGCTTGTTCCGCCTAAGGTATTAAGCCTTGAGCAGGCAATCGAGTTCATCGACCAGGATGAGCTTCTTGAGGTAACTCCTAAGAGCCTTCGTATCCGTAAACGTATCCTGGATTCCAGAGATCGAAAACGTGCTGCATTCCGCAAGAGCTGATAGAATTTTGACGATTATTTATTGTTTACTGGATTCTGGCAGTGTTTTGCAGTTATAAAGGATTCGGATATATCTTTAACACGATTTACACAACTGTCATACGGGAATCATTTCCTGTATGGCAGTTTTTTTCTGGAATCATTTCCTGCATGACCGTTTCTTTCTGCAGGAAGAATCCAGGCTGCAGGATTCTCTGCCTGTGGCGAATTTCCTTGAACAACATCGGGCTTTCCTGCTCGCAGGATTCTGGCAGTTATCTCCTGCCCTGTTTTTTATTTTCAGACAAATCTATCCATTTCTTTCTGCATTCCTGAAAAAATTCTCCATATATTTTGCTTAATTGTTCTGAAAGCTCAAATAATTTCAAGTTTTTTTATCAATTATGGTTTGACGCTTTACCGTGACATGATATTTTTGTGAATTATTTATCAAAATTCTTCGTTATTTTCGTTAATTATTTATCACATTCGCTATTGACGTCTGGAATCTGTTAAATTATAATGTGTTCATGATTGATTGACAAAAGTTTAACGTTAATGTTTTAACTGCATGATACGTTTTGTCTTTTGCCAGCCCCTCATATGTGTGCATGTTTTTTGTCAGTGCTGACAAATATTTAACATGTTTTTTGTGCACAGTGCTGAATTTAAAGATTTTTTTTAAAGGATTTTTCAATAATTCAGCGTTCTGCGGAGTGAAATTTACAGTATTTTCCCCTGATTTTCTGTTCGTCATTTTGCACATAGCTGCAAAATTCAGAATTTGCGTTTTTTTCTGAATTTTGATACTATATAATCATCGAAACAGAAAATTCAATCAGATTGAATCAACCAAGCAACGCAGCGCGGGGACTTACAAAAACTCTGCAGCATCTGCCGGCATAAAAAACAGGCCCGCAGAACCACAGATCATTATCATATGAAAACAGGAGGATTCCACATGGCAAAGAAAGAAACTATCCCTACCATCATCGACACTCCAGAAGCCCTGACCGCGAAAATGGCTGCAATGAAAGAAGCACAGAAGATCTTCGCTACCTACACACAGGAGCAGGTTGACAAGATCTTTAAGGCAGCTGCTACTGCCGCCGACAAAATGCGTATCCCACTTGCCAAAATGGCCGTTGAAGAAACAGGCATGGGTATCATGGAAGATAAGGTTATCAAGAACCATTACGCAGCAGAGTATGTTTATAATGCATACAAGAACACACAGACATGTGGTGTTGTAGAAGAAGACAAGGCATACGGAATCAAGAAGATCCTGGAGCCTGTAGGACTGGTTGCCGCAGTTATCCCGACTACCAACCCGACTTCCACAGCAATCTTTAAATCTCTTATTTCTCTGAAAACACGTAACGCAATCATCATCAGCCCGCATCCGCGTGCCAAGAAGTCTACCATTGAAGCAGCGAAAGTTGTTCTGGATGCAGCTGTTGCCGCTGGTGCACCGGAAGGAATCATCGGATGGATCGATATCCCGAGCCTTGAGCTGACCAACATGGTTATGCAGAACGCAGATATCATCCTTGCAACCGGTGGTCCTGGAATGGTTAAGGCAGCTTACTCCTCCGGTAAACCTGCTGTTGGTGTTGGACCTGGAAATACACCTGCCATCATTGATGACAGTGCAGATATCCGTCTTGCAGTTAACTCCATTATCCACTCCAAGACATTTGACAATGGTATGATCTGTGCTTCCGAACAGTCCGTAACTGTTCTGGAGAGCATTTATAAAGAAGTAAAAGAAGAGTTCCTTTACAGAGGATGCTACTTCCTTAAAAAAGACGAGATCGAGAAAGTCAGAAAGACAATCCTCATCAACGGCGCTCTGAATGCCAAGATCGTAGGCCAGAAGGCAGCTACCATCGCCGAGATGGCAGGCGTTACCGTACCGGCTGAGACCAAGATCCTTATCGGTGAGGTTGAGTCCGTTGATATCAGCGAGGAATTCGCACACGAGAAACTTTCCCCTGTACTTGCCATGTACAAGGCTAAGAATTTTGACGATGCTATCGCAAAAGCTGAGCGTCTTGTTGCTGACGGCGGCTACGGCCATACATCTTCCCTCTACATCAACGTGAATGAGACAGAGAAGATGGATAAATTCGAGGCAGCTATGAAGACCTGCCGTATCCTTATCAATACGCCTTCTTCTCAGGGTGGTATCGGTGACCTTTACAACTTCAAACTTGCTCCATCCCTCACTCTTGGCTGCGGTTCCTGGGGCGGTAACTCCGTATCCGAGAACGTTGGTGTCAAGCACCTTCTGAATATCAAGACCGTTGCTGAAAGGAGAGAGAATATGCTCTGGATGAGAACACCGGAAAAGGTTTACTTTAAGAAAGGCTGTATGCCGGTTGCTCTTGACGAGCTCGGTACTGTTATGGGCAAGAAACGCTGCTTCATCGTAACAGACTCCTTCCTCTACAAGAACGGTTACACCAAACCAATCGAAGATAAACTGGATCAGATGGGCATCGTTCATACATGCTTCTCTGATGTAGCACCAGATCCATCTCTCGCTTCCGCAAAAGCCGGAGCCAAGGCTATGACAGCATTTGAGCCTGACTGCATCATCGCTCTTGGTGGTGGTTCCGCAATGGATGCCGGCAAGGTTATGTGGATGCTTTATGAGAATCCGGACGCTGACTTCTCCGATATGTCCATGGACTTCCTGGATATCCGTAAGAGAGTTTACACCTTCCCGAAGATGGGTAAAAAAGCTTACTTCGTAGCAATCCCGACATCTTCCGGTACAGGTTCCGAGGTTACACCTTTCGCCATCATCACAGATCAGGATACCGGCGTTAAATGGCCGCTGGCTGACTATGAGCTTCTTCCGGATATGGCGATCGTAGATACCAACAACATGATGAGCGCACCGAAGGGACTGACCCGTGCTTCCGGTATCGACGTTATGACACATGCAATCGAGGCTTATGTTTCCATGATGGCTTCCGATTACACAGACGGTCTTGCACTGAAAGCGATCAAACTGGTATTTGAGTATCTGCCACGTGCATATAAAGACGGCAACGATGTAGAGGCAAGAGACCATATGGCTAACGCTTCCTGCATGGCAGGTCTTGCATTCGCCAATGCATTCCTCGGTGTTAACCACTCTCTCGCTCACAAACTTGGTGCTTTCCATCACCTGCCACACGGTATCGCAAACGCAGTTGTTCTTCTGGATGTTATGCGTTACAACAGTGCTGAGGTTCCGACCAAGATGGGTACCTTCCCACAGTACCAGTATCCAAAGACACTTGCCCGCTATGCTGAGATCGGCCGTTCTGTAGGTCTTACAGGCAAGAACGATGCAGAAGTATTCGAAAAACTTCTCGCCAAACTGGATGACCTGATGAGAACAATCGAGATCATGCCTACAATCCGTGACTACGGCGTAGATGAGAAATACTTCCTGGAGACTCTGGATGAGATGTCCGAGCAGGCCTTCAATGACCAGTGCACCGGCGCTAACCCGAGATATCCACTTGTATCCGAGCTGAAAGATATCTATCTGAAGGCATACTACGGAGAAATGCCAAAGAAAGAAGAGAAAAAAGCCAAATAAATGTGGAACACCCTTCTAAGGGAAACACGGCCGGGAGTTTATTCGCTCCCGGCTGCGTTTCCTTTGCTTATTTCCCTCTTGCAAAAGATCCCCGATACAGTTCTGTATGAACAGGCTGTACCGGGGATCTCTTATATAATCGCTTTATAATTATCGTTTATTCTCGTTAATTTATTTCAGGCCATACTCTGCTGCAAGTTTCTTAAACTCCGGAAGAGAATTTACAATGGTATCATAAGATACACAGTATGCCAGTCTCACATAACCAGGGCATGCGAAGGAGCTTCCCGGTACCATGAGGATGTTATATTTCTTGCCGGCCTCGCAGAAGGCTTTTTCATCAGCTACCGGAGATTTTACGAAGAGATAGAACGCACCCTGTGGTTTGATGCACTCAAAGCCGCATTCTTTCAGGCCATTGTAAAGTGCCTGACGGTTTTTATCGTAAGCTGCAAGATCTGTCTTTGCATCTACACATTTCGCAACTACTTTCTGGATCAGGGATGGTGCATTTACGCAGCCAAGTGTACGGTTTGCGATGGTTGCAGCTGAGATCAGTTCTTCACTTCCGTCCGCCTCATCCGGGATCACCAGATATCCGATACGCTCTCCCGGAAGGGAAAGAGATTTGCTGTAAGAATATCCCACAACTGTATTGTCATAATATTTCGTCAGGTACGGAACTTCCACGCCATCGTAAGCCAGTTCACGGTATGGCTCATCGGAGATCAGGTAGATCACGGTTCCGAACTCTTTTTGTTTTGCTTCCAAAATTGCGGAAAGTTTCCTGATTGTTTCTTCTGAATATACAACTCCGGTCGGATTGTGCGGAGTATTTACGATAACTGCTTTTGTCTTCGGTGTGATCTTCTGCTCAAATTCAGCGAGATTTGGCTGGAAGGTTGTGGTATCCGAAGAGATTTCCACAAGGACACCGTCATAATTGCGGACATATGCACCGTATTCCAGAAAATATGGTGCAAAAACGATCACCTCTTCTCCCGGGTTCAGGATCGTCTTCAGAATTACGTTCAGGCCGCTTGCAGCGCCTACTGTCATGATCAGGTTCTTTGCAGAAAATTTTGTATCAAAACGTCTGTTTAAAGATTCTGCGATAGTCTGGCGTACATCTTCAAAACCTGCGTTGCTCATATATCCGTGAAGGACGGTCGGGTCCGTATTATTTACAAGATCGATAATGGCTTCACGAACACTGTCCGGCGCCGGTACACTTGGATTTCCAAGGCTGAAATCAAAAACCTTATCTGCGCCGTATTTTGCACGGAGGCGGTTTCCTTCCTCAAACATCATACGGATGGCAGAATTGTTTTTTACGTAGGGTTTCATTTTTTCTGATATCATTTCGTGTTCTCTCCTTTTATTCTGAGCAGGCTTGCTCCTCCTGATACAAGCAAGTCCCCACCCATTGCTTATTGCTTTTCACAACCCCACAGGGCTCTTCCCTGATCTGGTTTAATTTCTACATCATCATTTTCACCGTTTCCTGACAATCTTGTTTATAATTGTACCCCGTTTCCGTCTGGCGTGTCAATACTTTATCAAATTAAAGTGTATATAAAAAAATCCCTGGGAAAGTGACACACATTCCCAGGGAACTTCCTTTATTTGGTTAAACCCACATTATATACTTCTATTTCTCAACATCTGTTATCAAACTTATTGATTTCCCAGCTTCGTCCTCACACCCCACACAGCCAGCGAGCTTCCCACCAGCGCAACAACGAACCCGGCAAGGACATCTGTAGGATAATGGACACCAAGATATAATCTGGAAAATGCCACCAGCGCTGCCAGGACTACTGCCGGGATTCCGATTTTCTTGGGGAGCATCCGAAGCATTACCAGGGCAACGGCAAAGGATGCTGTGGTGTGGCCTGACGGAAAGGAGAAATCCGTTGGTTTGGCGATCAGCGGGATCAGAGCTTCGATTTCCGCAAAAGGCCTTGGCCTTGCTACTATGTTTTTGAGAAGCAGATTCGTAACGATCACTCCGAAAATCAGGGACAAAACTGCCGCATAGCCTGTTTTTCTTGTCTTTGGAACAGCAAGAAGAACAACTGCACAGAGGATCCAGAACCATCCTCCGTTTCCCAGAAATGTAACGATTTTCATAAATGGTGTCAGCATATCCGTTCTTAAATGCTGCTGGATCTGGAGAAGGATTTCTCCGTCCAGATTCTGTACTGACTGTAAAAAAGTATTCATATGTATTCCCTTCTCTTTCTGCTGCGACAGGTAGATAAAATACCCGGGCTTGTCTTCCGCCGCACATTCTTTACTGTTGATCATTATACCGTACATCTCTTGATTTTCTGAAAACGAAAACTAAATATTTTATAAATAAAACGCCCCTGCACTGTTCAAACCATCGCACAGCACAGAGGCGTCTCCTTCCCGTTACTCAAAACTTTCTATATCAACTTTTCTTTTTCTTTGCAGGATGCCTGCGCTTTGTATTTTATGCTTTACGCTCCGCGCTCTGCCTCCCGCTCCTTGTAATGATGTGCCTCCTCCAGCATCATATCTTTCACCTTCATCAGCCGGATCTGGGTACTTCTCTCGTTCTCGTCCAGCTTCATGGTGATGTATTTGATGTTTGCCTGTGCTTCCGGTATGATGACATGCTCCAGGGCGTTTACACGACGCCTTGTTTTTTCGATCTCAGAAGCCATCAGCTGACAGGCTTTTTCCACTTCTGCCAGTCGGAGCATATCCGGCAGGATATCTGCCAGAGATTTTACCGCTCCGTCCAGATCACTGGAGGTAAAAGCAAAACCATAGGAATAGATATCGTTGGCATCCGGGGTTCTTGTTTTGTATTCAAAAACAGGAATATCCACACTCATGACATTCTTTTTGCCGGTTTCCAGATAGACTTCCTGCTTGGGAGCCATCAGAGCGGTGTTCAGAGTCTCCTCCGACATTCCGGCTTTTGCAATGACAAAATTGGTGTTGGCACTTCGGATACCAGCCTCTACTTTTTTACGCAGCTCCATGTTCTCGCGCACCAGATCCAGGAACTGTCGCATCAGCTCGTCCCGCTTATCCTTCAGAAGCTTATGGCCACGGACTGCAGTCACCAGCTTCTTTTTCTGCTTCGTAAGCTCCATACGGGTAGGATTCACCTGTGTTGATGCCACAAATCATCCCCCCTTTATACTTTTCCGTAATACTGGTCAAGGAATTTGTCATCGATACGTTTCAGCTCGCTTCTCGGAAGAATGGAAAGCAGCTTCCAGCCGATGGCCAGGGTTTCCTCGATATCACGGTTTGCCTGATAGCCCTGGGAAACATATTCCTTCTCAAAAGCATCCGCAAATTTCGCATAGATCAGGTCAATGTCAGAGAGGGCAGCCTCACCAAGAATGGTCATCAGCTCTTTGGCCTCTTTACCACGGGCATATGCGGCAAACAGCTGGTTCATGGTGTTGGCATGGTCTGCTCTTGTCTTACCCTCACCGATACCTTTATCTTTCAGTCGTGACAGAGACGGAAGAACATCAATGGGCGGTGTGATTCCTTTACGGTAAAGCTCACGGCTCAGAATGATCTGTCCCTCTGTGATGTAACCGGTAAGGTCAGGGATCGGATGGGTCTTGTCATCCTCAGGCATGGTCAGGATCGGAACCATGGTGATACTTCCTGCTTTTCCTTTCTGACGGCCTGCACGCTCGTAGAGAGAAGCAAGGTCTGTATACATGTATCCGGGATATCCACGACGGCCCGGAACCTCTTTACGTGCTGCAGAAACCTCACGGAGAGCATCCGCATAGTTTGTGATATCTGTAAGGATTACAAGAACGTGCATGTCTTTTTCGAAGGCAAGATACTCTGCTGCTGTCAGTGCCATTCGCGGAGTAGCGATACGCTCAACAGCCGGGTCATTTGCCAGGTTTACAAAAAGAACAGTACGGTCTATAGCCCCAGTTTCCTTAAAGCTCTCTACGAAGAAGTTTGACTCCTCAAAAGTGATACCCATGGCAGCAAATACAACGGCGAACTGCTCGTCTTTTCCGCGAACCTTCGCCTGTCTCGCGATCTGTGCCGCAAGCTGTGCATGAGGAAGACCGGATGCGGAGAAGATCGGAAGTTTCTGCCCACGTACCAGGGTGTTCAGTCCGTCAATAGCGGATACACCGGTCTGGATAAACTCCTCCGGATAACTTCTGGCTGCCGGATTCATCGGCAGGCCATTGATATCTCTTCTCTCTTCCGGAAGGATCTCCGGACCGTCATCAATGGGACGGCCCAGTCCGTCAAAGACACGGCCCAGCATATCGCCGGATACACCAAGCTCCATGCTTCGTCCCAGAAAACGTACTTTACTGTTGGAAAGGTTGATACCTGTGGAACTCTCAAACAACTGTACCAGCGCATTGCTTCCGTCAATCTCCAGAACACGGCATCTTCTTGTTTCGCCATCGGCAAGCTCAATCTCACCCAGCTCGTCAAATGCCACATCTTCAACGCCTCGTACCAGCATCAAAGGGCCGGCAACTTCCTGTATGGTCCTATATTCTTTTGGCATTTTACAGGCCCTCCTTTCCCAGAAGTTCCGCAGTCTCTGCTGCAAGCTGGCGGGTTACCTTCTCATATTCCGCTGCCAGCTGATCTTCTTTTGTATATTTGTAACGGCCGATCTGCTCACGTACCGGCAGTTTTACGATATCATTGATATCTGCACCCTGTTTCAGCGCATCCAGGCCTGCATCATAGAATGCAAGTACCAGGCGCATCATGTTGTGCTGTTTTTCCAGAGATGTATAGGTATCGATCTCATGGAAAGAGTTCTGATGAAGGAAGTCCTCGCGGATGGAACGGGCTGCTTCCATTTTCAGGCGGTCGCCCGGAGAAAGTGCATCCATACCTACCATCTTTACGATCTCTTCCAACTCTGCCTCTTCCTGGAGAAGGGTCATCATTCTCTGACGGAGCTCCATCCAGTCCGGCGCCACATTTTCATCAAACCATCCACCTACACTGTCCAGATACAGGGAATAACTGGTCAGCCAGTTGATTGCCGGGAAGTGACGTTTGTATGCAAGGTTTGCATCCAGTCCCCAGAATACCTTCACGATTCGAAGTGTTGCCTGGGAAACAGGCTCGGAAATATCACCACCTGGAGGAGATACCGCACCGATAGCTGTCAGGGCACCTTCTCTTCCGTCTTTTCCATTACAGATCACGTGTCCGGCACGCTCGTAGAACTGTGCAAGACGGGAACCCAGATACGCCGGGTAACCTTCCTCACCTGGCATCTCCTCCAGTCGTCCGGACATCTCACGGAGAGCCTCGGCCCATCTGGAAGTGGAATCTGCCATCAGTGCTACAGAGTAACCCATATCACGGAAATACTCCGCAATGGTGATACCTGTGTAAATAGAAGCCTCACGTGCCGCAACCGGCATATCTGAGGTGTTTGCGATCAGAACAGTTCTCTCCATCAGAGACTGTCCGGTTTTCGGGTCTTTCAACTCCGGAAACTCGTTCAGAACGTCTGTCATCTCGTTTCCACGCTCACCGCAGCCGATATAAACTACGATATCTGCCTCTGCCCATTTTGCAAGCTGATGCTGGATAACGGTCTTGCCGCTTCCGAACGGGCCAGGAACTGCTGCCACACCACCCTTGGCGATTGGGAACATGGTATCAATAACACGCTGGCCTGTTACCAGAGGTTTTGCCGGCGGAAGTTTTTTCTTGTATGGACGGCCACGTCGTACCGGCCAGTGCTGCATCAGTGTCAGTTCTTTATCTCCGTCTGCCGTGGAAAGAACTGCAACGGTCTCATCTACGGTAAACTCACCGGATCTGATCTCTTTCAGAGTACCTTTCATATTGGGTGGTACCATGATCTTCTGTGTAACAACGATGGTCTCCTGAACGGTTCCGAGAACATCGCCGCCTTCCAGCTCATCTCCCACTTTTGCAACCGGGACGAAATTCCATTTTTTATCCCGCTTCAGTGCAGGTACCTCAACACCTCGTTTCAGGTTGTTGCTGCCTGCTACTTTCATAATGTCATCCAGCGGACGTTGGATTCCATCGTAAATACTTGTGATAAGGCCAGGTCCCAGTTCCACGGAAAGGGGAACTTCCATAGACTCTACCGGTTCTCCCGGGCGAAGTCCTGAAGTCTCCTCATATACCTGTATGGAAGCCTCATCTTCATGCATCTCAATAATCTCACCGATCAGACGCTGGCTGCTTACACGAACCACGTCATACATATTCGCATCTCGCATACCTTTGGCAATTACCAGCGGTCCTGCTACCTTCTTAATGGTTCCTCTGCTCATCTGAACCAATCACCTGCTTTCTTGTCACTCATTGCTGAAAAGAATATCGGAGCCAACTGCCGTCTCCACAGATTTCTTTACATTTTCAATTCCTGCGCCTGTATTTCCGGCAATTCCCGGTATCTGAATGATCGCCGGCATCAGCGCTTCACTGTATTTACTGATCTCAGCGGAAAGCTGGGCTGCCAGCTGTTCCGTAATATAAATAACCGCATATTCACCGGCTGCCAGACGGTTTAGCTTCTCTTTTCCCTCTGCGGGATCTTCCACCGGAAAGGTATCAAGGCCAAGCGCCGCAAACCCGTAAATGCTGTTATAATCACCCAAAACCGCGATCTTATACATACATTTCCCTTGCCCTTTCCCGGATAAACTCTTCCGGAAGGCCGCTGCGCTTTCCGGTGAGAATGATCCGCACCGTCTTGATCTCATTCTCACGGGCGAGCACATAGGCTACCAGCGGTCCCAGTGAAAATGAATTGTACAGCTGAGGTCGGATAGTCTCCATGATCTGGTTGTCACACCATCTCTCAAAAGCGGAAGCCGATTCCGCCAGTGCCAGAGCTCCGTCCCCGTATTTCGTTTCTGCCAGATAACTCATGATCTGATCCATTCCGCTGACTGCAACGTGGATCAGTCTTTCCTTATCCAGTGTGTCACATTCTGCCATAGCTTTTTTCATGAAGTCCGAACTTTTTCCTGTTTTGCAGGCACGGACTGCGATTCGGATATCTGCTACCGCAACTGTAGATTCCGCATACTGCCGGACGATCTCTTCTTTCGATCTCTCCCCGGCCGCTCTTATGGCATCCAGTGCCGCCCGGTCTACGATAATATCCGCAAGCTGTCCATCTCTTGTGTGCAAAAAGGTCTCATAGGCTTCTCTTGCCGCTTCCCGCATATCTTCCGGAAAACGGTCGTATTCTTTATCCTTCAGGAATTTCACCATATCCTCGCCGTCAATGGCACAGTCGCTGAAAAAAATATTCGGCGTTGTCCCATCCAGGATGCTGGCCTTCACAGCCGCTTTCAGGTTATGGAAAAGATCCTGATAAGAGAGAACGGAAAAAACAGATCGGTCCGCTACCAGCGAATCCATGATCTCCCAGATCTTTTCTCGCTCCCTGGAAAGAATGGCGTCCGCACCGGCTGCAGGATCACCGTTTCCCCAGCCCTTCTCTGTAAGGATCTGAAGGCACTGCTGCTCATCCTGACATGCCAGAAGCTGTTCGATCGCCGCCTGATTCAGAAGTCCGGTCTCCAGAACACGTATCCGCGCCACCGCATAGGCATAATCTTCACCAAACATATTTCACGCCCTCCTTTTTGCGATGGTGTTTTACGCAAACAAAATCTTTCTTACCTGATCCAGAAGTTCATCCCGTTTCTCTGCAAACATGGCATCAATGGAACAGTTTTCCTCAATGCCGCCGTATACCAGGATAAAACCTCCGTCTATATTTCTGGCTTCACCGGAAATCTCCAGTGTGCCGCCTTTTTTCTGTGCCAGGCCTTTAATCTCCTCACGGAAATTCGCCGGCATACGTTCCAGATCCTTCTTTGAAAAACAGATCTCTCCTTCTCTTGGAAGCAGATATTTCTCTGCCATACTCTTAAGGATCTCAAAATATTTTCCTTCATCCAGATTCTTCACACGGTCACAGGCATCCGCAATCACCTTCCCGATCAGCTCCTGCTTGGCTGCAAGAACTGCGGTACGTTTCTTCATATCTGCGGCGGAAGCTGTCCGCTCTTCATAGCTTTTCACCTTTGCCCTGGACTGTTCTTCCCTCTGCTGCCGGATCTTATCAGCTTTTTCTCCGGCTTCCCCGAGGATCTCCGCGGCTTTTTTCTCCGCGTCACTGATCATAACGGCTGCAGAAGCATCGGCTTCTTCAAGAATCTGGCTTACCATCTTCTCTAATCCTGTCATGATCTGCCCCTCCTGATGAATCAAACCTGAATTCCGCTGACTGCAAGAATGGAGATCAGAAGAGCCAGAATCGCATATGTCTCAACCATTGCCGGGAAAAGCATGGCTTTACCGAACTGCTCCGGCTTCTTGGCTACGATGCCGATGGAAGCTACGGAAGTTTTTCCCTGATGGATCGCGGAAAGAAGGCCTGCAATGGCGATCGGGAGACATGCCACAAAGATCATAAGTCCGGTTTCCAGAGAAATATCGGCAACACCGCCGCCCAGGATCCCGACCTTGGAAAGTGCAAGGAATGCTACCAGCAGTCCGTAAATACCCTGGGTACCAGGAAGAAGCTGAAGAAGCAGAACCTTGGCAAATTTGTCCGGATCTTCTGTTACAACACCTGCTGCTGCACGGCCGGCTGTACCAACGCCGATAGCGGAACCTATACCTGCAAGAGCTACGGAAATTGCTGCTCCCAATAATGCCCAAACGATACCACTCATAATATTAATCCTCCTTAATATCTACATATTTTGTATTTTCGCGGAAGGGGTGGAACTCTTTTCCTCCGCCCTCAAAGAATTTGCCGAAGAACTCTACGTACTGTAATCGGCAGGTGTGCACGTATGCACCCAGAAGATTGATCAGAAGGTTAAATGTATGACCAATCACAAATACAAGAATAAATACGATCCATCCAAAAATGCTGTCTCCCAGCATACTGCCCATCTGGTTCATAACTGATGCGATAACACCGGTAGCCAGTCCCAGAGCAAGAAGTCTGGAATAGGAAAGGATATCACTGACCCATCCTGTGATGTTATAAAGGTCGTAAGCTCCAAGCGCCAGACGGAGGAGCGGATTCTTCTTATCTCTTCCTGACATGAAGAGAATTCCCACTGCTCCGATAATAGCCATCCATTTGCCCACCTGTATCACTGCTGACGGAAGGTTCAGGTTCATCTGAGAAATAGAACGAAACATGCTGCTCGGGATAAAGATAAGGATCAGTCCCATAAGGAGCATGAACCAGAGTACTACATCGCAGAAAAAGTCGAGATATTTTTTGTCACGGATCAGCATGTAGCCCTTAAGTCCCATTCCAAGGAACATATGAATCAGGCCAAACAGCATGGAGAACACCAGAAGTCTCATAGGCTCATTCAACGGTGCAAACCATACCGGCTTCACAGTGACCGGTTTATGCAGATATACTCTTGAGAATACATCGATAAAATCTCCGAAATATCCGCCAAACATTACGCCCCAGAACAAAGTGGACAGTCCACAGTACATGAACAGCCGGATGGATTTCTGCATTCCGCTTTCCATTCTGGGGAATTTCAGAAGCACTCCCAGACAGACCGCAAACACGATCAGTCCGTAGGCTGCATCTGATAGCATCAGTCCGAAAAGGAATACATAGCAGGCTGTCATAATGGTGGACGGATCGATCTCTCCCTTTCCGGGAAGACCAAACGCTGCAAGAACTCCTTCTCCTGCCGCTCCGAATCTGCTGTTCTGAAGGGCAACCGGAACATTTTCTCCATCAGCATCTTCTGCTTCAAAAACAATATCGTACTTCTCCGTAAGCCGTTTCTCCATTGCGGGAACCTGTTTCTTCGGAAGATATCCTGTCACAAAAAAAGTGCTCTCTGACTGGCGGAGCTGACCTAAAACTTCATATTTCTGTGCACGGATCCGGAAGTAATCGGATACAAGCTGAAGGGAATTCTTCCTGTCATGAAGATCACGGATCTGCTCCCGGATCTGTTCGGATTCTTCCTGGATGCGCACCACTTCATTCTTAAGGTTCTCCAGTTCCTGTGCCGGAACCTCTGATACCAGCTGTGCCGGTCTTGCGAATCCCTGCATGCGGAGTGCTTCTTCCATCTCCTGTGCCTGTGTCTTCAGACAGACAACCACCAGGCTCAGCTTACCGGCATCATTTGAGATTTCCTGGATGTCAAAAGCTTCAAGCTGTGGTGCGTCCACTGCCAGCTGACTGTATACCTGGTCCAGAGTTACATTCCCGTCAATACTTCCCACAAGTACTGCAGTTTTCGCTGTTCCCTGCGAATTCATGGGGATATCCAGATCCAGCCATGGAGCAAGCGCTGCTTCCTGCTGTTCGATCTTAACTACCGCTGCGCTGTTCTCTGTGAGTTTTTTCCGATATCCCTGGATCTCTCTGGCTGTCCTCAGGATCTCTTCCTGATCCCGGATGGCTTCTTCCTCCTGCTTTCTTCCGATCAGAGGCTTTCCTGCCAGGGATGCCAGCATAGATCCCTTCTCCTTCGAAAATTCATCCAGAATCTCGATTGCCTGATCGCACAGGGATGCGTTCTTTTCGAAGATCAGTCTGGCATTCATGGTATCCATGGTCTTAAGTTCCGGGTCCAGTTCCGCCGCATCGATCTCCAATACTCCAAGTGACTGCAGTTCTTCCAATATGGCCTTACGGTTCTTCTTCATTGCGCAGATACTGATTCGCTGCATCTGCAATACTGCCATTTTCGCATTCCCCCTCTCAGAACAAACTGTCCATTACTGTCTGGATGGCCTGCTCATGCTTCGACTCCGCTTTCTTTTTCAAAGCTGCAAGCTCCTCCTCTGCCTGTCCAACGACAGTGTTCTCTGTACTGTGTGCACGTTCTTCGGCTGCTTTCATATCAGATGCCGCCTGTTCACCTGCGGTTATTTCCGCTTTTCTGATAATCTCCTCCGCCTCTTTCTCAGCTTCGCTGATGATGTTCTGTGCACGGACGGATGCGTCTTTTATTTTCTGCTGTGCTTTTGCCTCCGCCTCTTTCACTGCCTTGATCGTTTCCTGGATCATCTGATCACCGCCTCTCTGCATATCCAAATTGTACCACAACTTTTTATCTAAAACAATGTTTATTATGCAATTTAACGAAAAATATATTCTTTTTGCGTCAAAAAATCGTCAAATTCGTTATATTTTTACCATTTTTTCGCAAACTTTTTATTTGTTTATTCTGTTCATATTTTTTGTTTTTATTCACAAAAAATGTTCCACACAACACAAAAAAGCCATCTGCCAGATGAAATCACTTTTTACGTTTTCATCTGGTAAATGGCTTTTGATCTTCTGGCTTTTGATTCTCTTTACATTTGTTGCCTGTCAGTTATATATATAATTTGCGTAATCTTCGCTTCCAAGGTTTTCTGCGTCGATCCATGCAGGGTCAAGTAAAACTTTTTTCTCAATTTTTGTTTCTTTCTTCGGTGCGGTGGACTGAATGGCTGCCCACATGGTCTGATATCCCATTGCATACGGATTCTGTGAAAGAACTCCAAGCTCCTGTCCGTTTTTGATTGCTTCCTGCTGTTTGCTGGTGGCATCCACACCTACCATGGCAACTTTATTCTCACCGTTGTCTTTATTTACTTCCAGAAACATCTCGGAAACATTGGCATTGGTGCAGAAAACTCCATCCAGTGCAGGATATTTATCCAGAACTTCTTTCATCGCTTCTTTCATATCATCAACCTGATCAGAATATACAGTTTCTACAACTTTAATGTCTGTATAATTTGCGATATTATCCAGAAATCCCTTTACACGCTCCTGTGAACTCTGGGTCTTCTCCTGTGCGGAAAAAATTGCTACATTTCCCATTTTTCCAATGGCGCTTCCAAGCTTATATGCAGCGTACTTACCAATCTGTGTATTGTCTGTTCCCCGAAAAGCTCTGACCAGTTTCGTATCGCTGACATTAGAATCAAATGCGATCACAGGAATGCCGTTTTCTTTGGCAGCTTCCAGCTGTGCCTGGCAGGAATCCATGTCTCCGGCAGAAAGGCATACTACAGATGGATTCTCGGCAATTACCGCATCAAGAGTATTGATCTGACTTTCTACATCTTCCTCGTTATCCGGTCCTTCGAAAGTCATTGTGATCTGCTTGTCTTTCTTGAAGCCGTATGCCTCATTCACATCTTTGACAGCAGCTTCCATTCCTTCTTTCACTTTATCCCAGAATTCGCCTTTTTTGCATTTGCTGACAACAGCTATTCTGGCACCTTCTTCAATAGAAAGGTTATCGTCGATCTCCGGGATGAGTGGACTCTTTTTCTCTTCTGCTTTCTTGGCTTCCGGGGTTTCCTGGGCATCTGCTACAAGCGGTGCAACAAGCTTCTCTGCTTCTTCTTTCTGGCATCCTGTCAGCAGGGTTACCGTAGCCAACAAGGCTACCGACGCTACTGCAGCTCTTCTCATTTTAATCTCCTCTTCCTCGCTGGTTACTGTTCTTCATCGTCTGCATTATCCGTCTACAGTAACTTATACTTTACAAAACTCTTACATTTGGTTACTCGCTTTTTACATTATACACTTTTTCGCTTTTCCGTCCAGAGTTTTTACAGTTTTTTCACAAAATCCAGAAATGCGCTGCCCTGAGGCTCTGTCTGGAATTTCATTGGCTTTCCTGTTTTGGGATGTCTGAATTCCAGGCTGCAGGAGCAAAGGCCAAGGGATGTTCCTTTTTCACCGGCAGGATTGTATTTCCGGTCTCCAAGAAGAGGAATTCCTGCCTGAGAAAGCTGTACCCGGATCTGGTGATGACGTCCTGTTTCCAGCTTGATTCTCAGAAGCGTGCGTTTCTTTCCGTTTATTTCTTTCTGGTCAAGGACTTTATAATGGAGAATTGCCTTTTTTGCACCAGGTGTATTTTCCGGTACTGCCTGGGACATGTTCGCTCTTCCGTTTTTTTTCAGATAACTGATAAGGGTTCCTTCCTGGTCTTTCGGTGCTCCTTCGGTTACTGCCAGATAATATTTTCCGGCGCCGCCTGCCATCATCTGTTTGCTTAAGTTTCCGGCTGCTCCCGGAGTTTTTGCAAATACAAGTACACCTTCTACCGGCTGGTCAAGACGGTGAACCACTGCCAGGTATGGCATTTTTCCGGGTGCTTTCTGCGCCAGGTAATTTTTGAGGGCGCTTTCCAGGTCCATAGTTCCGATTCCTGCTGCCTGTACCGGCATTCCCGACGGTTTCCTGCATACAAGAATTTCTTTATCTTCATATAAAATATTTTCGTTGATCTGATTGTTCCACATATGTTTTCACCACTGCTGTTATTTTTGGGTTTCCTTTCTTCATGAAGTATAACGGAAGATATCGATACTGGCAACTGGTAAATATAACAATTAACATAACAGAAAATGAGACGGTCATCACTTTTTACTTTAATAATTTCAAAAATGATGACCGTCTCAACACTCTTCGTTATTCAATTTTTCTTCCTCTTTGTTTTTTGAATAATGTTTTCTGGTTATATGATTTTCTGTCAACCGAAATTTCTGATTTTATATGATTATAAAATAATTTCGATTCTCTTTATTCAATTTTATACACTTTTCTTTTTCTACGTTCTCTCTTCTTTTTTATTTCCTGCTCATAAGCGATTGATATATGTAAGTATATCTTTTCGATTATTTAGAAAGTTGTATAGGATTGAAATCGTTTTTTCCGAAGTTCGATTTCCTTTTTTGAAGAATTTCGGTGGTTATACTTCTTTCTGTTTCCTCAACAATTCTGGACTTAACTTCTTAAATTCAAAACCGTTTGTCATCTCTGTACTTCGTGATCTGCTGATTCAAATCGACCTATTGGGATTTTCTCCTCTGCAGTTCTTTAAAGTATCCTGAAAAAAGTTCCTGCCCGTTTCTTCGATCTTAATATCCTATCAGATATTCTTCTGATGCAAAGCTTCAATCCATATCCTGATGAATCTGATATGCATTTCAAAGTATCGTTCTCATCTTCACTTCTGTTCCTGGAATCTCTTCTTTCCAACGAACCGGTGAGCTGAGGGTTTTACTCTTTCGGGAAATATTTCTTTACATATTTCCTGAAATCTTTGTCTCAGGTGTGTGACAGTTGTTCAATATGAGTTACCGATTCTATATTACCTGAAATACTGATTTCCTTAACTTTCTTATTTCTCTCATCTTAACTTCAGTTAAAATATAAGTAAGATTTAAGAGGTTCTTATTTATATCTTATGAGAGAAATGATTGTGTTCTTAAGGGTTATCATTATGTGATATGTATCAGGTCTTTCTTGCAGGAAATCCGGTTCCTGTCACTCTCATATTGATGGATGTGATTGTTATGTTCCCACTGGAATCACCTTTTCCTTTCTTCATCCTTTCATGTGCATCTATGCTATGAATTGAATGAATTTCTGATTTTTTAATTTCTTTGTTTTGTTTTTTCTCTTGTTCTTTTTGATGGTCTTATAATACCATCGTTAGTTCGTTTTGTCAATACATTTTTAAATTTTTTCTTTAATATTTTTGTCATTCTTCGTTTTATGTGTATATATTTTATTATTTATTTATATTTTTTATTATTTTCTGTAAATTCTTTTTTTATCAGCCTACAGACGGTTTTTTGTGGTCTGTAACTTCCCAGTAGCCATTTTGTGTTATCTGTCATTATCCTCCCCTCTGATCCTGTCGTAAATTTCCTGGTTTGATTTAACAGAGCGCTTACCGGTAGTCTGTTTATAGGATAGCACATGTCCGATAACTGGCTTTAACTTAATCTTTTCGATAAAAATCCCCAGGCAGGTTATTGTCTGAATGACATTTCTCCTGACTGGGGATTTGTTTTTTATTTTCTACATTTATTACATTAACTTTAAGTCAAATTGCCTGAAGCAACTTACTTCCATCAAGAACAGCCACCGGTGATAATAAAAGTACCGGAAAACACCGTCCCTATTGAAGTTTAATCAGAAACGTATACTTCTCGCCTGCCTGGAGCTGGAAAGAATCTTCTGCGCAGGTCAGATCACCGTCATCTGAAACATAGTAAATCTTCTCAATTCCTTTATCGCAGTTCATAGCATAACGACCGGAAACATCCGGAACAGACTGAACCATCATCCACTTTTTTCTGCCCTCCAGCATTACGGTAGTCATATCCTCCGTCTTTATCTCAACCGGATCCTTTCTTCCGATTTCGACACTTTCCGTATCTTCAAACACCGCTCCGGTTGCCAGTTCTTTTACCACAACATGATAAGTTCTTCGAACGGTCCCTTCTGCATCCTCTTCATCCGCATGCTCTGCAGAGCATTCATAGCGCCCATCCTCTTTATCCAGCATTTTTTCCGAACCATCCGCATAGACAAGCGTCACAGAGCAGACATCCAGATCACTTAAATACTCCAAAAATGCGACCGGTACAGTCTCCAGCTCCGAATCTGGCTTCAAAATCACAGAAGTAAGAGCAACTTCTGTTGCTGCTTTGTTTTCCGTCTCTTCTTCCCCGGTCTCAGATGGTTCAGTCTGCTGCTGTGCAGCAGCAATCGACGCAGTATACCCCAGTTCCTTATATTTCTCCGCATTTGAAATCACAAGAACATAATCTGAGGAATCCTTTGTATTCAGTACAAGAGTCCTATTATTTTCATCAAAGCTCATTACATCCTATACCGAATCAGCATCCACTACTTTATTTTCTTCTGAATCAAAACGATATAAGCACACATCCTTCTGTTCCAGGGCCTGATTAAAAAAAATGGAATATTGCATTTCTGAATCGTCCCTGATATGAACAAGATAAACCTCATCATGAGAAATGAGCGAAAGCAATTCTTCCCGCTCCTGAACAGGAAGAAATTCTGAAACCGGTATAAAAACGTTTTTCTGCGGAAGAACAATTTCTACCTGAGGATTCGATGTATCCGATGCATCTGCACTGTCCGGCTGTTCCACGCTGGTCTCCCCATCATTCAGAATCTCCTCTGCTTCCTGACTGCCCACATCTTCTCCATCACTTATGTCTTCCGGTGCGATCTCGCTTACTTCTCCTACGGCACCTGCTGCCATACGGACTTTCGTTGTATGGCGGCCTGTGTTATATACATACCACGCATACGTTGCGGAAACGACCGCAAGAAGAGCGATCAGAAGGGCAAACGTACCTGTGGTGAGTCTGTTTTTTAATTTTTTTCTGCTGGAAATCTCTGACTTGTTATTCTCATCAGAAATAATAATCGGCACCTCCATTTCATTCACCTGATAATTGTGTATATTTTACAGAATTTTACATTTTTATATATTATCATACCATATTCCCGTATTTTCAGCAATTTTTCCATGACACAGTTTTTTAATTTTTTATTACATTTTGTCGAAAAAGGCCGACGATCTTCGCATCGTCGGCCTTTCGAAAAATATTCTGTATTTTATTTACGGTTGTAATTGATCAGACAGCCTTTGAGAATGATCTCTCTCTCATCGTCCGTAAGCTCGCCAAGTGTTACCTCGAACTCTTTCAGGTTGTCTCCGTCAACGGTGTAGCCTTTGATCACGTCTGCTTTTTCCTCAACTGCTTTACGGATTCCCGGGAAGAACAGGAAGTCTCCGTTCTTAAACGGAAGGTCTCCGGCAGGGATCAAAAATGGAAGCATACCCCAGTTGATCAGGTTGGAACGATATCTCTTGGTTGCATACTCATTGGCAATGTTTGCCCAGCCGCCAAGTACCTTCTGGCAGGATGCTGCCTGCTCTCTGGCAGAACCGTCGCCAGGTTTCACTGCAAAAATAGTGCTTCCTACACCAAGGTTGGTCTTGTCTACATCCGGATATGTCTTGTTGATGGTCTGGATCACCGGTTTCAGTTCCGGAACAGCTTCTGCCGGACAGTTGCCTGCCTGGATCGCCTTCTGTGCTGCCTGGATCGCCTTCGCACGGCCAACGTACTCCGGATCTTTTCTGGAGAGTGTGAACTCTGCAAGTCCGAGCGGATTGGAACGGTAAGAAGATGTCTCACCAGATGGGATCAGCTCGTCGGTTGTGGTAACCGGATCATGGATCTCGGAAACAACTTTCAGGATCAGATTGTCTGCAAGTGCAGCCATTTCCGGCCAGTCTTTGATGTTCGGTCCAAACTGGATCTCTACGCTCGGATCTGCTACGCCCTTGCTGTCAAATACACGGTTCTCATAAATAGATTTGTCAAAGTAATATTTATGCTCGGAATAGCTTCCGTCAAACTCCTCTGCAGATGTAAGGAATCCCTTGTTTGCTGCTGTAGCTGCAATGGAACGTGCATCCATAAGTGCAACAGAGGAAATCTGGCCGTTCTGGATCTTGGAGCCTTCACGGTTCGGGAAGTTTCTGGTTGTGTGACGGATACTGAACGCATTGTTTGCAGGTGTATCGCCGGCACCGAAGCATGGTCCGCAGAATGCGGTTTTGACAACTGCACCTGTTCCGATAAGTTCTGCAAGGACACCATTCTTAGCCAGCTCCATGTAGATCGGGGTACTTGCCGGATATACACTTAAGGTAAAGGCATCGTGGCCAATGTTTTTGCCTTTGAGGATGTCTGCTGCTGCACAGATGTTCTCGAATCCACCACCGGCACAGCCGGCGATGATTCCCTGCTCAACATAAAGCTTGCCATCAACTACCTTGTCTCTTAATGTGAACGGAACTTTTCCATCCAGGCTTACCTGTGCTCTCTTCTCCACGTCTGCGAGAATGTCGTCCAGGTTCGCTTTCAGTTCGTCGATGGTGTAGGTGTTGCTCGGGTGGAACGGCATTGCGATCATTGGTTTGATCTCACTGAGGTCGATCTCCACGCAGCCGTCATAGTATGCAACATTGCCTGGTTTCAGTTCTTTGTAATCTTCCGGTCTTCCGTGGATCGCATAGAACTCCTCGATCTTCGCGTCTGTCTGCCAGATGGAGGAAAGGCAGGTGGTCTCTGTTGTCATAACGTCGATTCCGATACGGAAATCTGCGCTTAAGTTGGCAACGCCTGGTCCTACGAACTCCATAACTTTGTTCTTCACATAACCATTGGCAAAAACTTCTCCAATGATGGCCAGTGCAACGTCCTGCGGTCCTACGCCCGGGCGTGGTGTGCCTTTCAGATAGATAGCTACAACGCCTGGCATATTGATGTCATAAGTCTGACAGAGAAGCTGTTTAACAAGCTCCGGTCCGCCCTCTCCCATAGCCATGGTTCCAAGTGCTCCGTATCTTGTATGGCTGTCGGAACCGAGGATCATCTTTCCGCCGCCTGCAAGCATTTCTCTTGCAAACTGATGGATAACTGCCTGATGAGGCGGTACGTAAACTCCGCCGTACTTCTTGGCACAGGTGAGTCCAAACATATGGTCATCTTCATTGATGGTTCCGCCTACTGCACAGAGAGAGTTGTGGCAGTTGGTCAGTACATATGGTACCGGGAATTTCTCAAGTCCTGAAGCTCTTGCAGTCTGGATAATTCCTACAAATGTGATATCATGGGAAGTCAGTTTGTCGAATTTGATCTGAAGTTTCTCCATGTTATCCGATTTATTGTGAGCCTTGAGAATAGAATATGCGATGGTATTCCTGGCAGCCTCTTCTTTCGCTACAGGCAGGTTCGCCTGGTTCTCAGGAATGATTTCCTGGCCGTTCTGAAGATAGACACCGGTATCGTAAAGTTTCATTTCGGTTCCTCCAATCTATTATAATTCTTTTTTCACAATTTCGTTTATTATAGAGGATTTTTACACATTAGTCAATAAAAGTGAAGCGGCCCGGTGCATTGTTTTATGTACAAAACAGGAATCCGCCCTGAACTTTACTTTCCCTGCAAAATCCGCTATACTGAAGGGCATGTCAGACGATCGATCCAAAAACTTCTGCCGGCCTGGGCAGTTACGATACGGAGGTAATATTTATGTTTCGTTTATGGGGAAAAATATGGAAAGATAATCATATGCTGCAGGACACGGTAGTCTGTGATGACAGCGATGATACCAGAACACACAAGATTTTTCACGGACTTGAGGAAATCTGCTATCAGATGGATCTGGGAAACCCGATCTGGCTGGATGCCACGGTGCGGGATTTCAAGAAACATGACAAGGCACGTTTTTATCAGGATAATTTCATTGAACATATTGAATTTGATTATCTGGAGATCCAGGTGATCGAGGAAGATTGAAGCAAACGCAGGAAAGCTACAAATGCTTATCCTGCGTTTGCTTTTTTCAGAAGTTTCCGATCTGGGAAGTATATTCATCAATGCGCTCCAGAAGCTCCTGATTGGAGTAATTCGTTTCCCTGCATATATAGGCGCAGAGCATTTCTGCGGCAAACATTCCTGCAACATAGGAATTATAGAATTCACTGCTGTCACCTCTGGCAGTCAGTACCACATCCGCGAACTTGGCTGCTTCGCAGGTAGGTTTGTCTGTCAGAAGGATAATGGAAGCCCCCTGCTTATGTACCATCTCCGCAGTGAGATACATCAGCCTGGAATACCGGGAATAGGTGATAAAAACCGCCGCATCGCCTTTCCCCAGGTCGCTGGCAAAGTCAAACATGTTCTGCCCGTGGCTTCCGTAATTGTATACGTGGGGAAGCGTCTGCCGCAGGATCGTATTCAGAAATTCCCCCACACAGGTAGATCCTCTTGAAGAAAAAATGTATTTCACCCCACTGTTGATGAGAATACTGCTGGCCTTACGGTACTGTTCTTCGGTATTACTGGCAATGGTGCTCTGTATATTGCTGAGGGTATAGGCGCATACCGTATCCTGGACTGTTGCCTTGTGCTCTTTTTTCTTGATCGCCTCAATGCGCTCCGCGGGGATGAGAATTCCGGTGTCCACATCTCTGGACTGTTCTGCATAAGTTTCCCGCAAAAAATTCTGAAAATCCGGATATCCGGTAAATCCCAGCGTCTTGGTAAGCCGGATCACGGAGGAATAACTCACATTCAATTCTCCGGCCAGCTCTGTTGATGTCATAAAACAGCATTTCTGCAGATTCTCAAGGACGTAATCCGCAACCTCTTTTTCCTTTGGTGTCAGCTGTGCTGAAATGATCAGATTCTGTAACCGATTCTCCATGAAATATCCTCCCCGTCATAATTATCACTGGTCACAGCAGTTTGGGAAACCTGCATGTTTCAGTTTTTTTATTTTATCACAGGCTTATGTGAAAACGCCCAAAAAGATATAAATATTTTTGTATATATTTTTATGAATAAAATTATTTACTTTTCAGATATAGCATGATATACTCACCTCATCAGATGAATAATATTATTCTTAAATCAAAGAGAAAAAATATTTATTTTCAAAGGAGTGGTAACAATGGCAGATAAAAAGTATAATCCTTATGACAATATGCTCTCTGTCCTGAAGCAGTCTGCAGAGGCTCTTGGTCTCAGCTACGAAGATTACGCAACACTTTGCTACCCGGAACGTGAACTTAAGGTTTCTATCCCGATCCGTATGGATGACGGCTCCATTAAGGTATTCGAGGGATACCGTGTTCAGCATTCCAGCGCACGTGGACCGTGCAAGGGCGGCATCCGTTACCATCAGAATTCCGATATGGACGAAGTAAAAGCGCTTGCAGCCTGGATGTCCTTTAAATGTGCGGTTGTAAATATTCCTTACGGCGGTGCCAAGGGTGGAATCAAAGTTGATCCGTCCAAGCTTTCCAGAGCGGAGCTTATACGTCTTACCCGTCGTTATACCACACGTATCCTTCCGATCATCGGACCAGATAAGGATATTCCTGCACCGGATGTTAATACAAATGGTGAGGTTATGGCATGGATCATGGACACTTACAGCATGTTTACCGGCCATACGGTTCCAGGTGTTGTTACCGGAAAACCCATCGAGATCGGCGGCTCCGTAGGCCGTGTGGAAGCTACCGGACGTGGCGTTACCATCATTGCCTACCAGTGCATGGAAAAAAACCACATTGATCCGGCAAAAGCATCCATCGCTGTTCAGGGTATGGGAAATGTCGGCGGAACTGCCGCTGAGATCTTTTATAAGAATGGACAGAAAGTTGTTGCGGTCAGTGATTACACCGGCGGTCTTTACTGTGAGGACGGACTTGATATTCCGGCGATCCGTAAATTTATTTCCGAAGGAAATACTCTCGATAAATACGAGGCAGAGGGCGTTTCCCATATTACCAATGACGGCCTGATCACATGCAAATGCGACGTTCTGATCCCGGCCGCCCTTGAGAACCAGATCACAGAAGATAACGCAGGACGCATCCAGGCTAAACTTATCATCGAGGCAGCCAACGGACCGACTTCTGTTGAGGCAGATGAGATCCTGAATTCCAGAGGAATCATCGTATGCCCGGATATCCTTTCCAATGCAGGCGGTGTTGTTGTCTCCTACTTCGAGTGGGTTCAGAACATCCAGAACCTTACCTGGGATCTTGATGAAGTTAACAAGATGCTTCAGAAGATCATGCTTACCGCATTTAACGAAGTTTATGCTCTCAGCCAGGAGAAGAACGTAACGCTCCGTATGGCTGCATACATGGTTGCCATCAAGAGAATCACCACTGCAGGCAAACTCCGCGGCGGCCCGATCTCCATGGGCTGATAACCAGTCCGCAGAGTCAGACAGCCAAAGAATCCTTATCTTACACAAATACACAAAAAAATCTCCGGCAGGATACCAGGAACCGTATCTGCCGGAGATTTTTTCATCATATTATATATCACACCGTAATTCCGGTATCGCCGTGTGTCATTCTCTGAACTTCCGGCGTCCACTTCTACTCCTTCATAAATTCTCTTATGATCTCCCTCATGATCTCTTCCTCCTCCGGAGAAAGCATCTTGCTGAAATGGCTTCCTGTTGCCGCAGTCTGACGGATGCTCCTTGTGATCCGATCCACGATCTCTTCCTGCAAAACGGGATCTGTCTTCTGGGGAACTGGAATTTCTTCCACCCAGGTCCGTACCTGTTCCACGTAATCTGCAAGGGAAGCCATCACAAGTTCTTCTTTGTAGGAAAAATCCAGTCCCTGTCTCAGAAGCAGCAATGTCACAGGCACAGCTGCACCAATATACAGATAAAGCATAGGCAAACCTTCCCCAGGTTCCAGCCTGCTGTTAAGGATCACAGAAAGGACCAGAAGAAACGTACATAGCAGAGACGGATACCACACAAAACGGTTCATTCTGTGCCAGAGCCTGTCTCTTGACTTCCACAGGTTCAGCCATTTTTCTTTGAGATTCTGTAATCGCTGTGTATTTCGGATCATTCTTCTGTAGGTAAGGTTTGTTGCCAGCATCCCAAGGCCACCGATACATCCCATGGATGTCATGACGTAAAGCGGAATGTTCAGCTTCATGATCATCTCCAGCATAAGCCCCTCCCTTTTCACTGCCCGCAGTACCCACACGTCATTCTGTTTTGCTTTACAACGCACCGGATACCGGTTCCGGACGCACTGCTCATTGCTTTAGGAATATTATACTTCTATATCGCCTGGCTGGAAAGAATTTTCGTTCGTCAAATGATCGCCTGGTTTTCGGTCTTTTTACATTTCCTGCAGTGCTTTGACTACATTTTCAAATTTCATGAAATGAGAAGCTTTTACAAGGATGGTGTCTCCTTTTTTTACATAGGTGTTCAGATTTTTAAGAAGGCTTTCCAGATCGTTTTCCTGGATAACTGTCAGGTCCGGATTGGTCTCGGATGCCTTTTTCGCAATGTGTGCCGCAAGCGGTCCAACACAGATGCAGGCGTCGATCTTACAGTGACCTGCATGAACGCCAACGCCTTCATGAAGTGCAACTTCGTCGGTTCCAAGCTCGCCCATATCTCCAAGAATGGCAACTCTTCTTCCAAGTCCGTCCTGCAGAACATCCAGAGATGCCTTCATGGACATGGGGTTTGCGTTGTAGCAGTCATCTACGATCAGGAACTTGTCGGTCTCGATCATATTGAATCTTCCGCTGACCGGCTCCAGGCTTTCGATACCCTTTTTGATCTGCTCTACATTCAGTCCGTAAAGTCTGCCGATGGCTGCTGCTGCCAGCGCATTGGAAACCATATGGCGTCCTGGCATTGGGATATCTACATGGAATTTCTGGAACTCTCCGTTCTCTGCCATTTTTCCCTTCAGACAGATGTCACAGCTCATTCCTTTCAATCCACGGCTCTCCACATTTTCACAGGTGACAGAAGCATTTTCTCCGTTTCCAAAAAATACCGGCCGGATACCGTTGTATTCTTTTACTGTGGAAAGCTTATCATCATCACCATTGAGTACGATATTTTTCTTCACATATTTAAAGATCTCTGTTTTTGCTTTCAGGACACCGTCTCTGTCTCCAAGATTTTCCAGATGGCAGGTTCCGATGTTTGTGATCACGCAGGTATCCGGTTTCGCGATCTTTGCAAGGCGGGTCATCTCGCCGAAGTCACTGATTCCCATTTCCAGAACCGCAATCTCATCCTCGTCACGGAGACGGAATACAGTCAGCGGAAGTCCCAGTTCATTGTTGAAATTCCCCTGGGTTTTCAGGGTGCGGTATTTCTCTTTCAGTACAGAGGCGATCACCTCTTTTGTGCTGGTTTTTCCAACACTTCCTGTGATTCCCACAACCGGAATATCAAGCTGCTCCAGATAAAACTCCGCAATGTCCTTCACTGCCTGAAGGGAAGATTCTACCTGAATGTACGGATAGTCAGCACCTTCAAGGACCCTCTCGGATAAGGTTGCAAGTGCACCTGCTTCCATCACCTGGGGAATAAAGCGGTGGGCATCCACACGCTCTCCTACTACCGGAACAAAAAGACCGCCTTTTTCTACTTTACGGCTGTCTGTTGTGATGGCAGTCACTTCTTCCTGAAGTTTTTCCTGCGGGCCATGGTAAGTACCATTGCAGACTTTTGTGATATTTTCCAATGTAAGATTTTTCATGAATAAAATCCTTTCTTTTGCCAGAAACTCCTCCTGTTGTATTTACAGCATTTCAGAGATCAACATGTTCTGAAACTGCTTCGGTCAACAGGAGGAGTTATGGTCAGATATTTTATTTGCTGTATTTTTTAAGAGAAATGCGGATCAGCTCTTCACAGAGATCCGGGTAATCAATTCCCAGAACTTTTGCTTCCTGCGGGATCAGGCTGGTCGGTGTCATTCCCGGAAGTGTGTTTGCTTCCAGGCAGTACATGTCGCCGTTTTCCTTCATCATGAAGTCAAAACGTGCGTAGCCTTCGATGCAGAGAGCTTTTGCACCGGCCTCCGCATAGTGCTGCATCTTCTCTGTCAGTTCCGGAGAAATCTCAGCCGGACAGGTCTCTACTGTGGAACCTGCCTGATATTTGTTCTTATAATCGTAGAAGCCCTGCTTCGGTGCGATCTCGATAATTGGATAAGCTTTGCCATCTACAACTGCAACAGAAAACTCCCGGCCTTTGATGTATTCCTCAACAACGACTTCATCCTCATAAGAATAGGCACCGTCAATGGCATCCTCATATTCTTTCTGGTTGTTTACAATATAAACACCTACACTGGAACCACCGCAACATGTTTTTACAACAACAGGAAATTCCATGCCAAGATCCTGGATATTTCTTGTACAGTTTTCTTTCAGCATGGAAACACCCTTGGGTGTCGGTACCTGGTCCATAAGAAAGATCTTCTTGGTGAGGCCTTTATCCATGGCAAGGGCACTGCTTAAGTATCCGGTTCCTGTGTAGCGGATTCCCAGAAGATCGAAAGTTGCCTGAACCTTTCCGTCTTCTCCGTTAGAGCCATGAAGACCCATGAATACAATGTCAGCAGCCTGACACAGTTCCAGGACATTCGGTCCGAAAAAGCTTCTTCTTGTTCGTTTGATCTCTTCGATATCATCGTCAAAGCTTCTCATATATTCCGCTGCGGAATCTACTTCATAATCTTTATCTCCGAAAGGTTCATCCCAGTCTACCGGCTCCAGGCCACAGAAAATATCTACGAGAATGGCATTGTGTCCTTTCTGACGAAGTGCCTTGCATACACCGGTTCCGGTTACGATGGAGATTTCTCTCTCTGTACTGGTTCCACCTGCCAATACAACGATATTCATACTTTCATCTCCCTTGATAATTTTATGTTTTCTTTCTTCGTATCCTTTTAATATTTCTTTTAGTCTCTTATTCATAAACTACGATCGGTACTCCTACGCTAATATTATTGTAAATGATTGCAGCCTGATCCTTCGGGGTATTTACGCACCCATGAGAACCATTGGTTATATAGATCTGTCCGCCATACTGTGAACGCCAGCTTGCATCATGGATTCCAACTCCCCCGGAAAACGGCATCCAGTATGTAACCGGCGACGCATATCCAGGTCCTTTGAGGACCGCCGGTGAACGCATGGCATCCAGCGCAAAGCATCCGGTTGGTGTGGCATGTCCCTTTCGCACACAGCCGGTAACTACCGGTGTGTCTACCAGAAGCTGTCCATCTTTATAAAATACCATTCTCTGGTTGGTCAGGTCAATTTCTACATAGGTATTTCCAATATCATTGGTATCTCTGCAAAGGCCACTGTAAGCATAAGCAGGCTGTCTTACTTCTGTAGTTCCCGCAAGGATTGCATTATAAAGCCATTCCGTCTCTGTTGTCTGGTCGATAGCCCAACCATAATCACCGCCCTGGATGGTCTTCTGACGGCCATCGTAAGTAGTAAATGTCCTGGTGCATCCAAACGTATCATATTTATAACCCAGGCTGTTTACATATGCCGCAACCTGATTTTTATCTACAGAATAATCTCCGTTTGCGTCTTTAACAAGCCAGTCCTTAATAGTATTCCGGTCAAGCTGCTCGGAACGGTCTGAAAAATCATATGTGATCACACAGCTGGTAAGCTTGTTCATCTGGTCACATTCTTTTTTCAGGGTTTTGTCGTCTTTATATACGGATGGTTTTTTATAGCAGTTGTTTTTTTCCAGGCTGACTGTTACATCTCCGGCAGAAACTGCTTTTCGGATCACTTTCTGCACTTTCTTGGTGTCCAGTGTGGTTCCTTCTTTTTCCGGCTGGATCTCATAAGACTCACCAGTGTCTTTAATGCATGCATCTACAGGTTTCTCCATCTTGTCTTTCTGCATACATTTCAGTTTTTTTACGTTTTCTGTCAGCTTGTTCTGATCTTCATAAGTGGTATCTGTTGCCAGTGTATATTTTTTCTTCTGATTAAATGCAAGGAACCATTTATAACGGTCCTGCTTTTTGATCAGTTTCCTGGCTCCGCCATCCGGTTTGTAGACCAAACCTGCTTCTTTTGCGGTAATGCTCTCTTTTCCGTTGTTTCTTGTTTCCACAGTAAGGACATATGCCTGCACTTCTTTTGCAAGAAGTTTCTCAGTTTCGTCTGCAGTTTTATAGGAGCAGTTAAAACCGTTTACCTGTGATCCCGGTAAGAAATGATCTGTAAAATAATGCACACCGTATCCATAAGCTGCTGCTGTAAAGATCAGCAGGATTATGATCAGTGCAATGATCACCTTTTTGCCGGTTTTCATTTTTTCTTTTTCCTCACCCATGATCTCTCTCCGATAGTTATGACTGCCCGGTATTACGTACGCTGAAATACCGGGCAGTCTGATGTGATCGATTTATTTCTCCAGAAGTTTTTCCACACTTACAAGTTTCACACAGAGAACAAATACCTCTGCTGCCTTGCCAAGTTCCTCAACGCTTGGATAGCTTGGTGCAATACGGATGTTGCTGTCTTTCGGATCCTTTCCATATGGATAGGTTGCTCCGGCGCCAGTCATGACAACACCTGCTTCTTTTGCTTTGGCAACAATGGCTTTCGCACAGCCTTCCATTGCATCAAAGGAAATGAAATATCCACCGTGAGGTTTCGTCCACTCACCGATTCCAAGTCCGTTAAGTTCTTTATCCAGTGTTGCAAGAACAAGCTCGAATTTCGGACGGAGAATATCTGCGTGTTTTCTCATATGCTCATGCAGTCCGTTGATATCTTTGAAGAAGCGAACGTGACGGAGCTGGTTCAGCTTGTCGTGTCCGATAGTCTGTACAGTCATATATTTGCGGAAGTCATCCAGGTTCGCTTTGGATGCAGCAACTGCTGCGATACCGGAACCAGGGAAGCTTACCTTGGAGGTAGAAGTAAATTTATAAACAATATCCGGATTGCCTGCTTTCGCACACTCATCAAGGATCTCAAGAAGGAAATCCTGATTGTCATCATAGAGATGATGAATGCTGTAAGCGTTATCCCAGTAAATACGGAAGTCCGGTGCTGCTGGTTTCAGATGTGCAAAACGCTTAACTGTTTCCTCTGAATAGGTATAACCCTGTGGATTGGAGTATTTCGGAACACACCAGATACCTTTTACTGCCGGATCTTCATTGACGTATTTCTCAACCATATCCATATCCGGGCCTTCCGGAGTCATCGGAATGTTGATCATCTCAATACCGAAGAATTCTGTAATACGGAAATGACGGTCATATCCAGGTACAGGACAGAGGAATTTCACTTTATCAAGTTTACACCACGGTGTATTTCCCATAACTCCGTGAGAATAGGAACGTGCAATGGTATCGAACATTACGTTCAGGCTGGAGTTACCATAAATGATGATGTTCTCAGGCTCTACCTCAGACATCTCGCCGAGAAGTCTCTTGGCTTCCGGGATTCCGTCGATGACACCATAGTTACGGCAGTCCACACCGGTCTCACATTTCAGATCTGCATCGCCCGCAAGTACTTCCATCATTTTCATGGAAAGATCAAGCTGATCCGGTGCCGGTTTACCACGGGACATATCCAGTGCCAGACCTTCGGCTTTGATCTCGGCGAACTCACGGTCGAGTTCTTTCTTTAAATCGAGTAGCTCTTCCCTGCTCATCTCACAATATTTTTTCATAAGTTTGCTTCTCCTCTTTTTGTGCACAGTTTCATATCTGCGGTTGCTGTGTTTCTTCTGTTAAAGACTTCTGTCTGTCAGGAATTCTCTGCAAAATCTCTTCCGCAAAAAACAGCCACAGTTTCACGGAAGCGGGAAGCCTCTGCCCCGGCAGAAAATCTCTGCGTACATTTTAGTATGTAAAAGCGCTGTTGTCAAATCTTTCGTGGAAAATTCTGCACTTCTCTTGCACAGCATCCATTTTTCCTCTATACTGGAAAAAACATTATTATGGTGTTTTATGGATTCATGTCCCGATCAGCCGGATCTGGTACAGTAATCTCCGGAAATGCTATATAAAAATGCTATATATATCTTATAAATTTACTATTATGAAAGAGGTATTGATCATCATGTGGATTGCAGATGGATGGAAAGAATATGAAGTTATTGATACATCAAAAGGAGAAAAGCTGGAGCGCTGGGGGGATTATCTTCTGGTTCGTCCGGACCCGCAGGTAATCTGGGATACTCCCCGCAAAAACCGTGGCTGGAAGCATATGAACGGACATTATCACAGAAGCAGCCGTGGCGGCGGTGAGTGGGAGTTCTTTGATCTGCCTCATCAGTGGGAGCTTCATTACAAGGACCTTACTTTTAATCTGAAGCCTTTCAGCTTCAAGCATACAGGACTTTTCCCGGAGCAGGCTGTGAACTGGGACTGGTTCGGTGAAAAGATCCGCAATGCAGGACGCCCGATCAAGGTGCTGAATCTTTTTGCCTATACCGGCGGCGCTACTCTGGCTGCAGCTGCAGCCGGCGCTTCCGTTACTCACGTGGACGCTTCCAAGGGTATGGTGAACTGGGCAAAAGAGAATGCTGCTGCTTCCGGACTTTCCGGTGCGCCGATCCGCTGGCTTGTGGATGACTGCGTGAAGTTCGTAGAGCGTGAGATCCGCAGAGGAAATCATTATGATGCGATCATTATGGACCCGCCTTCTTACGGCCGCGGACCGAAAGGGGAAATCTGGAAGATCGAGGATGCTATTCATCCGCTGATCAAACTTTGTACTAAGATCTTAAGTGATGATCCGTTATTCTTCCTTGTGAATTCTTATACTACGGGTCTTGCTCCGGCGGTGCTGACTTATATGCTGGCTACAGAACTGAAACCGTGGAAAGGTAGTGTGGAGTCACAGGAGATTGGACTTCCTGTGACAGAGAGTGGACTGGTGCTGCCTTGCGGGGCTTCTGGCAGGTGGTGTTCCTCCCGGTAGGATAAGGATTTGGGGCATCCTTATTAGCCTGCACCTTTTTTCCCTTTCTGGGACGCATTTTGTTGGGGGGCGATGGGTTTTCCCTTTCTGGGGGACACTTTGGCGTGGGCAGGTTTGCGAGAAGGGGAAGCACTCGGAGTTAGCGAAGGCCGTCTCCCCTTCTCGCGCTCTTCCCCTCCTGGCCACGCAGTTGTTCTGCGTTTTGGTTGGTGTGGGGTTGCTGGCGGGGTGATGGATTCTGCTGTGTTGGTTGTGGAGCGTTGTGCCGATTCTGAGGTTGGTGGACGGGAAGGCGGCCCTCTTGCGGGCCTGTTCCCTGGTTGGTCTATCTTTGTAGAACTTTATATTTGTTTTGGAAATATTCTGTGGAGCAGGTAGGTCTGTTCCCTGGCAGGTAATGATTCGCTACTTATTGTTTTTTGCAATTCTGCAGGGGATTTCCTTGATTCAGTTGATATTTTTATTATGAATTATGACTGATTTTTGTTGGGTATCTTTTGATGTTTTCTGATTATTTGTATTGAAACGTTTTTTTGTTGGGTCTATAATGTAGAAAAAAGGAGCGTGATTTTATGAGTACGGAAACTGCAAAAGATACCCTTCCTTTTACCTGCACGCCGGCTTATGACCGGGATGCCTGTAAGGGGTGTGTCTGTTCTACCTGCTATGAGCAGGAGTTTTGTGACCGGTGCAGCTCCTGTGTGGAGCAGGGACATCGGAAAGAGCGGTGCAATGCTTATGAGGGGGCTTATAATTACTGAGCAGCTAAAGTAATTCAGCCCCCTCACCCCAACAAAAATCGGCACAACCTCTCACCCACAACACCCCCGAATCCCGCACCCCGTCAGTGCATTTACGCCCACCACAACGCCGAACAACTGCGTGGCCAGAGGGAAGGGGTGTGGGGAGGGGAAACGGCCCAATGCCATTTAGTTAGAACATTTTGGTGAGAATTCTATCCTTATCGTCTTAACCATTTTGAAACTTAATGGATTGGAGATAAAAATGCGCAGATCCCCCCTCTCAAATGATATAATTCCCTGATCCTCCACGGAGGAAATTCCTCTCTTTTAAGGTTCGTAACGATACATTCATATTCACCGGTATCCAGCAAAAAACGCACCATTCTTAATTTCATAGGATAAACTGCCTGTTTCCCGTCTTTGTCCAGTTCCCTGTCAGGCAGCCGGAAACCATACGCGATCCCGCCTTTGCGGGAAATATCCTTTGTGCGGATAACAAAAGCCAGACCTTTTGCCATGATATGGGCAAAAACATGATAAGTTTCGTATCCCCGGTCAGCCAGTATGATCGTTTTAGCAGGGGATTTTATATTTTCCAGCATCTGGACCAGGGCACGGGATTCATTACTGACCATTGTTTTTTCGATCCGTATATCTGTATATTTTTTGTTGCAGAGATCATACAGCGCATGGAGATGGAGCTGATTGGAACCTCTTTTTCCATTGCCGGAAGGCTTACAGCTTTCCCAATCATCCGGATCATAAGAAATGTTCAGGTCGGATCCGTCACAGGCCAGAAGCTGAAATCCATCATAGGTTTGCACGGTAGGAAGTCGTTGTGTAAAATGATAAAACAGGTAACGCATAGCATCTGGAAGAAGCTTTGCCCTCTGTTGATGGAGAGCGGAAAGAGAAGGGATATCAGCAGGAAGCCTGTGCTGGAAAAAGTCATGGGATGTAGTAGAAAGAGAGCCGCCCTGCATGGTTAAAAGAGAGAGGATCATATCCCGAAAGGAAATCTTACGTTTTCTCGAAAAATCAACGCCAGGGCGAAGGACAAAAGAATCCTTCTGAAGTTCTAATTCAGAAATAGCAGACAGGAGCAATTCATAACTGGAAGCAAAAGTAGAGTTCATAAGCGAGCCTCCCCGCGAATTTCCGCTTTTCCCAAAAGCAGAACCTTTATCACAAAATCCCACAAAAAAAAACAAATTCACACATACAAAAAAAGAGACCATCAAACCAATAAAAGTCCAACAGTCTCTCAAAAAAAGAAATTTTTTACTATTTATTTTTTACTTTCTCTAACATTTCCTCAGCTCTCTCAACATCCGTCTTCTCATCCTTAGGGAGAACGATGTTCAAAATAATAGCAAACACCGCTGCCGGTACAATACCGGAACCACCGAAGATCAGACTGATAGCCTGTGGCAGATGCACAAGGATCGCTGTATTGGAACCAAGTCCATAGCCAAGACCCAGTGCAACAGAAACGATGGTAACGTTTCTTGGTCCTACCGGCCACTTGGTGATCAGCTGGATACCACTGACAACGATCGATGAGAACATCATAACAGCAGCGCCGCCCAGAACACTCTGCGGCATGATAGAGATCAGCGCAGCCAGTTTCGGGAACAGTCCACATGCGATCAGGAAGATTCCACCAGTAGCGATACAGAAACGGTTTACAACCTTATTCATGGCAACCAGACCAACGTTCTGGCTGAAGGAAGTATTCGGCAGTACACCAAACAGTGCTGCAAAGGAAGAACCAAGACCGTCACACATAACACCACCGGAAAGCTCTTTATCAGTAGCTTCTCTTCCAAGACCACCCTCTGTGATTCCGGAAATATCACCAACAGTCTCCACTGCAGTTACAATAAACATGATCAGGATCGGCACGATGGCACGTGCGTCAAATACCCATTTTACAGGCATAAGTGCAGGTACTGCAAACCATTTTGCCTGTGCAACCTTATCCCAGTTCAGAACCCAGGCTTTTGTAGCTTCTACAGTGGCACCTGTATCATCTACATATGTAAATGTTGTTGGAAGTACCAGTGCCATGATACTTACCAGAATATATCCCACGATAATACCGATGAGGATCGAAGAAAAGCTTGTGAAACCTTTTGTTCCGTGCTTCAGTGCAATGATCACGATCAGAACCACAAAACCTACGAAAAGGTTTTCCAGAGAACCGTAATCCTTTGCGGAGCTTCCGCCTCCAAAGGAGCTGATTCCCACACCGATCAGTGAAAGACCAATTGAAAGTACAACGGTACCGGTTACAACAGACGGGAAAAATTTTCTCAAAGGTTTCAGAAAGCTTCCCAGAACCGTCTCAAAAAGACCGCCGATAAAACATGCTGCCATGATCGCGCCGTAGGCTACGACACCATTTCCCATGACTCCGGCAACGCTCTGACATACGCCGATGAAACCTGAACTTGTTCCCATAACGATAGGAAGCTTGCCACCGACCGGTCCGATCGTAAAGACCTGTACAAGTGTAACAATTCCTGCGATCAGCATTGCATTCTGAAGTAATGCAACCTGAAGATCCCCTCCTGCTTCAATTCCGCAGGCTGCCGTGATGATAAGAAGCGGGGTAAGGTTACCCACAAACATGGCAAGCACGTGCTGCAGTCCAAGGGGAATTGCCACCTTAAGAGGTGGGCGTCCGTCCAGCTCATAAGGGCTGGCTGTGTTTTTCTCCTGTTTTTCCATAATGAATCCATCCTTTCTTTCCCTATGTCCTGACGATAACATAAAAAAGAAGGCAGTTATACCCACTGCTGAATATAACCGCCCTGTTATCTGTCAGTACACGTATCGTGTCTCTTCTGTTTCGACACTCTTATCTGAACTGTTATTTCAGACTCCTGAAAAACGGGTTCATTATACAGTATCCCACCATCTATATCAAGTATTAATTAACAAGTTGTTGATTTTTTTGCAGCTTTTTTCGCCTGGCTCTCATCCCAGAGCTCATCTGCCTGTTTTTTCCATACTTCTGCATAGTGGTCACATTTTGCACAGAGATGCTCCGCTGTCTCAGGAGACTGAAGGTCTGTAGATTTCGCTCCTGCACGCTCAACCATCTTGCGGAGAAGCTCCGGATTCTCAAGCATCGGACATGGACGAAGCATGTTCTTGTTGAATGGCTGTCCTTTATGATACTCCATAAAGATCGGGCTCTTCAGCGCCTCAAGAAGTGTACATTCTTTAATGTTCGCATTGGAGAAATGAATGAATACACAAGGATCCACATCTCCGTTTGCATTGATATGAAGGTAACGGCGGCCACCTGCGATACATCCGCCTACATACTCTGCATCATTCTGGAAGTCCATAGTGAAGAGAGATTTTGTGGCACGGAATCTGCGGACGCTGTCGTACATTTTGATTCTCTGCTCCGGTGTGGGAAGAAGATCTGCTGCCGCATCATTTCCAACCGGCATATAGTGGAAGAACCATGCAAAATAAGCTCCGCACTCGATCAGATGATCGAAGTACTCCTCGCTGCTTACTGCATCTACGTTTGCAGATGTGTAGCATGTGGAAACACCGAACGGAAGTCCGTGGCTCTTCAAAAGCTCCATGGCATGCATAACCTTCTGGTATACGCCATCTCCACGTCGTCCGTCTGTAGTTGCCTCTGTTCCCTCAAGGCTGATAGCCGGAACAAAGTTTTTCACACGGAGCATTTCCTGACAGAATTCTTCGTCAATAAGAGTTCCGTTTGTGAAGGAAAGGAACTCGCAGTCCGGATGCATCTCACAGATCTTAATAAGGTCTTTTTTGCGGACAAGAGGCTCACCGCCTGTGTAGATGTACATATAAGTTCCCAGCTCTTTACCCTGTTTAACAATAGAATCGATGGTCTCAAGATCCAGGTTCAGTTTGTGGCCATACTCTGCTGCCCAGCATCCTGTGCAGTGAAGGTTACATGCGCTGGTTGGGTCAAGAAGGATTGCCCACGGTACATTGCAGTCATTCTCTTCTGATACCTTTTCCTGCGTTGCGCTTCCCTTAAGACTGGCATTTACAATAAAGTTGCGGAAAAATGTCTGGCGTACGCCGGCATCCAGCTGATACATACGAAGGATCAGCTGATACCAGTTGTCCTTTGCCTCGATGGAGTGACGGATCGCATTTCTCTGTCCTGCATACCAGCCATCCGGTGTTACTTTATCAACCATTTCCATGATCTTCGGTATGTTTGTCTCCGGATCCTTCTCAAGATAATCCAGTGCTTTTGTTACGGTAGCTGCGATCGCTGCCTGTTTTGCTTTGTCTACGATTCCCATACTCTATTTCCTCCTATGTTATTATCTAAAGTGATTGGTTATTTTTATGTTTATGTTTAAAGCCGACTCTTGATGATCTTGATCGTCAGGATCCCGACCCATAGATTGAGGATCCCTTCCAGTAAAATGGAAAATCCTACCAGTGCCATCATCGTAGCTGCTGCTTCACATGGTCTGATAAAAACCAGAACTCCGATCACTCCGGTGACCAGTGCGACCAGCAGAATCTGCCACCACAGCGCCAGACCGAATCTCTTCGCATCTACAGACATCTGGATCTTAAACAGGGCATCTGCCAGGATCAGGATTCCGAACACGGAAAAAATAAGATCCACTGCGAAATTTTTTCTGGCTATCAGGATCACTCCCACTGCCATCAGCAGGATTCCGAAAGCCAGATCGAACTGAAATGCCAGACAAAAAGCATCTCGCGTGAAATATCCGCTGATCTTAATAGCTCCGTACAGGATCAGCATGATTCCCATGAGCACGCACAGCATTTTTACAGAGCTTTTGGGCCTTGCCATCAGAAAAATACCCAGCACGCAGAACAGTAATGACATGACGATGTAGATGTTTTTTACAAGCTTCAGCTGTTTCAAGTCATCCATACGTTCCCTCCTTGATAATTTTTTCTCATTTATTGTACTGAATTATACATCACTGTGTCGTTTAAAAAAACAGACAAAAAAGAGCCAGTGCCTAAATTTCAGACACCAGCTCAAAATTAACCGTTTCTTATACCTTAATAATATTCGAGGACATTCCTGTTCTACACTAAATGGATATTTTTAATCTTCATTTAGTTGAAATCATAGCTTTTATTTCAGATTTTTGTACTGACTCTCAAGGCTCTTCTCGTAAATATACTCCAGCTTATGCATATCTGACAGGATATCATAATCCATATCATGCCGTAGCCAGTCCAGGATCACTCCCACAAATACACATTTATAATACCGGCTTATAAGATGCCTATCTTCCTGATCCATTTCAAAGTCTCCGACCGCCCTGTTGATCAGCTCCTCCACCACACGCTCTGCGGCATGATCCAGATAATCGGCAAATACATCCCTCTGGATCGAGCGGTACAGATGTATCATGGCTTTTTTGTTCTTCTGAACTGCGTTGACAAGGATTTCCATACAGTCGCTGACTGATTCCGGTACTTTCTGATCCTTCAGAATGTCATTCAGCTCTTCCTTTACCATTGCTTCCACTGCATCCGGAATATCTCTGAAATGGTAGTAAAATGTATTCCTGTTTACTCCACAGCGTTCCACGATGTCCTTTACCGTGATCTTGGACAATGGTTTTTCGTTCATAAGTTCCGTCAGTGTATGCAGTATGATCTGTCTTGTAAAACCTGGCATTTTCTCTCCCCCATCACAAGCTTTCCTCGGGTTATTTCCTTATTATGTCATAAAAATAACATACTTTCAAGCAACAACATGTTCGAAAATGTCCATAAATCCCCGGAGATCTTTCTCCCGATAACTGTCCCATGACCTGGCTGAACAAGGTTTTGTCAGATCTCTTCTTTCTGTTCCTGCACTTTTTTCTCTGGCTGAACATGAACGATTCCCTCCACAACGGTATGGTTTCTGACCTGATTTACCACAATATCCAGGTTTTTCCAGCTGCATCGGAACTGTTCTCCGTCCTCCGGTACACGTTCCAGAACTCCGCAGACAAAGCCGCTGAAAGTATCATATTTTTCTACAGGAAGCTCCACATTTATGACCTCTGCCACATCATCCAGGATCGCTCCTCCCTGTATTTTCCAGATATGTTCTCCTGTCTTCTCAATATCATCCGGCTTCGGCAGATCTGTCCTGTCGTCAATATCTCCCACCAGCGTCTCCACAAGATCATGCAGAGTGACAATTCCCACAAAGCAGCCGTATTCATCCAGCACTACTGCAAAATAATCCCGTTTTTCCCTCATTTCCCGGAAGATCAGGTTGGCACGCATGGATTCCGGTACAAAAAACGGTGAATAACAGGCATGCTGCAGAACAGCTTCTCTGGATCTGTCATCCAGGCGGAAATAATCTCTGGTGTCCAGAATATGGATAATATCATCCTGATCTTCCCCGCATACCGGATAAAAGGTGTGACGATTCTCTCTGATGATCTCTTCCCATTTTTCATCGGAATCTTCCATGTAGAGAACAACCACATCTCTTCTGTGAGTACAGATTTCATCTGCGGTAGTGTCATCCAGATCAAAAACATTGCGGATCATCTCGCTCTCTTCCTGCTGGATACTGCCCTGTTCATTTCCCTCACTGAGAAGCATACGGATCTCATCTTCCGTGGCCTGATCCTCTTTTTCTTCCGGCCTGATTCCCATAAGGTGCAGCACTCCGTTGGCGGTAACTGTCAGAAGTGCCGTAGCCGGCCACACCGCAAGAAGCGCAATCTTAAGAAGTCCTGCAAGTCTCAGAGAAAGCTCATCCGGATTTTTCATCCCCAGACGTCTTGGAACCAGCTCTCCAAACAGAAGACTTACATAAGAAAGCAGTATTGTTACAATGATCATACATACGATTTTCAGAATGTTCTGTGGTACATCTGCTCCTGCCTTTATCAGTGCCGCGGTCATAGGCTGTGCAAAATATTCCGCTGCAAAAGCGCTCTGCAGAAATCCTGCCGTAGTTACCGTTACACGGATCGCTGTCATAAAATGTGCCGGCTGTTCTGTAAGCTTTATCAAAATCTGCGCCCGGTGATCTCCCTCTTCTGCCAGCTCCTTCATCTTCGCTTCATTCATGGACAGAACCGCCATTTCCGCACCTGCGAAAACAGAATTCAGAAAGATCAGGAACACCAATAAAACAATTGCCTGTATCATATTTTTATTCCCCTCAGTATAGTCGTCCGGAATTATTCCGAACCAATTATAATACAGAAAGCGGACCGTTATCATCCGCTTTCCTGTTGCTTATTCTGATTATTATTACATAAGATAGCATAACCCTTCCAGTCTGTCAAACCATCAACCTCCAACTAGCAATATACTATGATATAAAAAGCAGCAGATACATACAACAGAACGGCCTTTCATCTTCCACTCTGCTGCATGCCTATGAACATCATCGCTGCACGACCTATGTTCACTCTGCTGCTTCCTTTTCCATATGATGTTTCGGAAATTCCATCAGGATCTCAGTTCCCTGGCCCGGCTCACTGTTAAGCCACAGCCTGCCATTCAGAGTTTTTACCCCGTGTTTTACAATAGAAAGGCCAAGACCGGTTCCGCCGATTTCCTTGGAATGACTTTTATCCACCCGATAAAAACGCTCGAAAATGCGTTCCTGATCTTCTTTCGGAATCCCGATTCCCGTATCCCGCACATTTATACGAACCACATCGCCTTCATCCTTCAGCTGTACAAAAACCTCTCCACCCCTGTGGTTATATTTGATGGCATTATCACAGACATTGTAAAGAACTTCTTCCATAATGGTAGGCACCGTATCCAGCATGGTACTTCCGCCTTCCATATACATATGCACTTCCTGCTTCCTGGCAGCTTCATGAAGTGTGGAAAAAATATCATGAACCATACTGTACAGATCCAGTTCTTCCCACTGATACGGCACTCCGCCTTCATCCAGACGGGAAATCCGGATCACATCTCCAACCAGGCGGATCAGCCTCTGTGCTTCCTTGTAGATGCGCCCTGCAAAAACCTTCACATCTTCATCCTTCACAAATCCGTCCTGCATGATCTCTGCAAAGCCGGAAATAGAAGTCAGCGGTGTTTTCAGCTCGTGGGAAACATTGGCGGAAAATTCTCTGCGCAGCTGTTCCCGTTCTACTTTTTCAGTTACGTCCACCAGAAGAATTACCGCACCTTCTGTCTTGTTTTCTCTTGTGACAGGGTTGGCGATCACCTGGATATCACTGCCATCCAGACGAAGAATTTTGTCCTCATGATTTCCTTCAAGAACCTGCTCCACAACGCCCCGGAATTCTTCGGAACGGTTCAGCAGATACACACTTTCTCCTGTTCGGACTTCGTTTACCTTAAGAAGTTTTCCCACACTGGAGTTAACGGAAAGCACCATGGTGTAACGGTCGATCACAAGAAGACCTTCCTGCATGTTCTCCGTAATAATGGAAAACTCTTTCTGCTGCCTTCTGGCTGCCTCAAGCTGCAGACGGATCTGACGGTTCTGGCGGTAGATTTTGCTGATAAGAGGTTCCACCTCTTCATACACATTGATCTCCTCCGGATGTTCCAGATCCAGGTTGTTGAGAGGTTCCACCACCCTGCCGGAAAGTCTGGAGGCAAATACCGCAGAAAGAACAAGAATCAGAAACAATACGCCCAAAAGCGGCGGTACCAGCTGCCACACAAGCGCAAAAGCTGATTTCTGGGTGCTGGAGACACGAAGAACATTGCCATTGTCCAGGCGCAGCGCATAGTACATGGTCTTTTCGGAAAGCGTGGAAGACATTCTCTCATCTTCTCCTTCTCCGTTAAGCTCTGCCTCACGGATCTCTTTTCTGTGACCGTGATTCTCCATATTTTCCACATCTGCTTCATTATCATAGAGGACTTTTCCACTTTCATCCACATAGGTAATCCTGGAATCTGTGTTACTCAGCTGATCCAGATAATCTGTCCCTGCTGCTTCTACTCCTCTGGAAATGAAAACAGCTTCTTTTTTCAGCTCATTCATCAGCTGACGCTGGAATGAATGAGAAAGGATTCCAATGACAAATGCCAGTCCCAGCACAGTAACCATGGTTGAGACCAGCATAATATACTTAAATATTTTTTTACTCAAAATGATCATTCTCCGGTAAGATAATTGTCGGTGTGACTGGCACTGTTTCTGTGGACTCCCGTGATGGAGTATTCTACCCACTCCGCAATGTTTACAGCATGATCACCGATACGTTCAAAATACTTCGCAGCCATAAGAATGTCAAGCCCCAATCTTGCATCCGGGTTTCCGCTGCTTAAGATCTCAACCAGTTTTTCCTTGATCTCATTAAACGCATTATCTACCTTGTCATCATCATCGATCACCTGTCTGCAGAGTTCCAGGTCACCTTTTACAAAAGCATCGATGCTTTCTGTAACCATCCGGACAGTATCCTCTGCCATCTTCCGGATATTAATGATATCTCCGGTAACTGCTTTGTCCTCGATATGCTTGGAAAGATCCGCAATATCTGCTGCCTGATCACCGATACGCTCCATGTCGGAGATCATCTTCAGTGCAGCGGAGATGGCTCGCAGGTCACCGGCTACCGGATGCTCATGAAGAAGAAGTTTCATACAGAGATTTTCGATCTCTCTTTCCTGAGAATCGATCTCTTTTTCTGTCTCAAAGATCTTGCCAATGAGAGTCATCCCGCCTTCACCCTGAATAGCTTTGGCAGAAAGTGAAATTGCTTTTTCGCAGAGACTTCCCATGGTGATCAGTTCCACGTGAAGCTCTTCCAGCTGTCTTACAAAACGTTCTGACATAATATCAACCAAACCTTCCTGTAATATAATCCTCTGTACGCTTATCCGCCGGCATGGAGAACAGCTTGTCTGTATCCGCAAATTCCACAACCTCACCAAGAAGGAAAAATGCTGTCTTGTCGGAGATACGGGTTGCCTGCTGCATGTTATGTGTGACCATGACAATGGTGTAATCCTTTTTAAGCTCTACTGCCAGATCCTCGATCTTGGAAGTGGAGATAGGGTCCAGGGCAGATGTGGGCTCATCCATAAGAAGCACCTCCGGCTGTACTGCCAGGGCACGGGCAATGCAGAGACGCTGCTGCTGTCCGCCTGACATTCCAAGAGCACTTTTTTTCAAACGGTCCTTGACCTCATCCCAGATGGCCGCATCACGGAGAGATTTTTCCACGATCTCGTCCAGCTTCGCCTTGGAACGGATACCGTGTGTTCTCGGGCCGTATGCAATATTATCATAGATGCTCATTGGGAACGGATTGGGCTTCTGGAATACCATACCCACACGTTTACGCAGAAGATTCACGTCCATATCTCCGTAAATATCTTCCCCGTCAAGCTCTACCTTTCCTGTGATGGTACAGCCTTCCACAAGGTCATTCATACGGTTTAAAGATTTCAGAAGTGTGGATTTACCGCAGCCGCTTGGTCCGATAAATGCTGTGATCTCCTTTTCCGGGATCTCCATATTGATTCCCTTCAGGGCATGAAAGCTTCCGTAATGAAGATTCATATTGTCAATTGAAATTTTTGTATTTTCACTCATGATCGATCATTATCCTTTCGCAATTTTTCTGGCTACCAGACCGGACAGTCCGTTGATAACAAGTACAAATGCCAGAATGACTACTGCTGTTGCAGATGCCTGGTTTACATGAAGTCCCTCACTGGAAAGCACATACATGTGAAGTGCCAGGGTACGTCCGGAACCCATCAGGCTGTTTGGAACTGCCGCAACAGTACCGGAGGTATAAAGAAGTGCTGCAGTCTCACCTACCACACGTCCGATGGCCAGGATCACACCTGCCAGGATTCCAGGAACTGCGGAGGGAAGTACAATCGTAAAAATAGTACGGAGCTTGCCTGCTCCAAGTCCGAAGCTTGCCTCACGGTAAGAATCCGGAACAGATTTCAGTGCTTCCTCAGCGGTACGCATGATCAGGGGAAGTACCATGATCACCATGGTCAGGGCACCGGAAAGAAGAGACATGCCCCAGTGCAATGCAGTTACAAAGAACAGCATACCGAACAGACCATATACGATGGATGGAATACCGGAAAGTGTCTCTGCGGTAATACGGATCAGCTTTACAAAACGGCTGCCTTTTTTTGCATATTCCACAAGGAAGATCGCTGCAAAGATTCCTACCGGAGCGGCAATCGCCAGAGATACCAGTGTCATGATCAGGGTATTGATCAGTGACGGGAGAAGGGAAACGTTCTCTGAGGTATAGGTAAGGCTGAACAGACTTGCATTCAGATAGGGAATACCTTTTACAAGCACATAGCCGATCAGGAAGAACAGCAGTGCAAAAGTGATCACAGCTCCCAGCAGTGTGAGAAATGCCAGGACTCCTGCACCAGGATGTCTTGCATAAGACTTCAGCTGGTCTCCTATGGTAAGTGTATTTCTTTTTTTCATGATTGTTTCTGCCGCAGGATCTGCAGTTACTGATACGTTAGTTTGCATACTCCGCCCTCCTGTTCAGCAGTGAAAGACTTAAGTTGATGATCAGGATAAATACAAAGAGTACAACTCCTGTTGCGATCAGTGCTTCTCTGTGAAGTCCTGATGCATATCCCATCTCTGTTACGATGTTTGCAGTCATGGTACGGACACCCTGAAGAAGTCCCTTCGGCATACGTGGCTGGTTTCCAGCTACCATGATCACGGCCATGGTCTCACCGATGGCACGTCCGATCCCAAGGACAACGCCTGCCAGGATTCCGGATTTTGCTGCCGGAAGCATAACAAAGAAAATGCTTCTTTCTTTTGTTGCGCCAAGCGCAAGTGAGCCTTCATAGTAGCTTTCCGGAACGCTTCGTACTGCCGATTCCGTAACTCCGATGATCGTCGGAAGGATCATGATTCCCAGAAGGATACATGCTGCCAGCATACTGCTTCCGGTTCCTCCGAACAGCTGGCGGATCAGCGGTACCAGGAGAACCAGACCAAAATAGCCATATACGATGGATGGAACGCCTGCCATAAGCTCAATACCGGATTTCAGTGGTTTATAGATTTTTTTCGGGCAATATCTTGCCATAAATACGGATGTAAAAAGTGCGATCGGAACTCCGATAAGGATTGCTCCTGCAGTTACATAAATACTTGCCACGATCATTGGCAGGATTCCGAATTTATCGTTTGTTGGTCTCCATTCTGTTCCGAAGAGGAATTTTAAGGGACCGATCTTTCCCATTGCAGGAAGGCCGTTTGCAAAAAGGAACACACAAATAAGAAATACTGCAAGAACCGATGCACAGGCCGCAATGAGAAAAACGACCTTCATGGCCTTTTCTCCTAAATGATTCATAAGACACCTTTCTCTCTGTTCCAGTGGATATCCACTGTGCTGATATATAACGGAGCGGCTTTCCTGACCTTGTCATGATCGCCGCTCTTTGTAAGATACTTCAATCGTTTTTTATCCGGGAATTTATTTGGTCACGTCTTCCCAGTCTGTGATATCACCTGTGAAGATGGATTTTACCTGGTCACTTGAAAGCTCCTCAAGGTCATTGTCGTTGTTTACGATGACTGCGATACCATCTTTTGCGATCTCTGTAGCTTTAACACCTTTCTCTGTTTCCTCGTCCTTCAGCTCACGGGATGCCATTCCGATATCACATACACCCTCTGTTGCGCTATTGATTCCTGTTGTGGAGTCGCTGACCTGAACCTCTACTGTGATGTTTTTGTTTGTTTTCTGATATGCCTCTGCAAGCTTCTCCATTACAGGTCCTACGGAAGAAGATCCCATAACTACGACTTTGCCTTTTGCATCTCCGGCTTTGTATGCCTCTGCTTTTTCATCTACTTTGATGTAGCCTTCTTTTTCGATGATGTCCTGTCCGTCAGAGCTCATGATGTAGTTGATGAAATCCTGTGCTGCATCGCTGAGCTTGTCGCCTGTTACGATGTTGAACGGACGTGCTACCTTGTATGTATCATCTGCAACGTTCTCTGCTGTTGCCTCTGCTCCGTCGATCTTTACTGCTTTTACTGTATCGTTGAGGGAACCCAGAGATACGTATCCGATAGAGTTCTCATCGCCTGCTACTGTGGTAAGCATTACATCTGTGTTGTTTGTGATGCTTGCTTCCTGTGTTGTCATATCTACTTTCTCGCCGTCTTTTTCTTCTTCGATCCCAAACAGCTCTACGAATGCTCCACGTGTTCCGGATCCGTCCTCACGGGAAATTACGTCGATCGCTCCGGATGGTGCTGCCATTACAACGGTTCCCATTACTGTAGTTCCTATAAGTGCTGCTGTTAAAATACCTGCGATTCTTTTTTTCATGATTTTTTTCTCCTCATTTCTATGATCATTTTTACTTGCTTACTGCTTAAATACAGGTGTTATTATAGAAATGGAAGGTAAAATATAAAATCGCGGTTTTGTAAAATGTTAGTAAAAAAATGTGATATAAAAAAAAGCTGCTTGCGCAGTTTTTTTTATATGATGTACTCGTCCGCCTTCACGGATTGCCAGTTCATCAGGTCTTCCAATGTTATATGATCCACCACACCTTTGATAGCATCGTCCAGCTTTTTCCAGAGGATCTGGGTGACACAGTTCTCCTCACGTTCACAGAAGGCTCCGTTGTCGTCCAGACATTCCACAGGGGAAAGGCTTCCTTCTGTGAGACGAAGGATCATTCCGACCGTGTATTTATCCGGGGTCTGCTGCAGTGCATAGCCGCCCTGAGGGCCACGGACACTGCGGACAAAGCCTGCTTTGTTCAGGATGGATATGATCTGCTCCAGATATTTATCTGAGATCTCCTGGCGCTTCGCCACATCCTTCAGGCGGATCGGTTTTCCTGTATAATTTGTAGCAAGATCCAACATCAGTCTCAGCGCATATCTTCCTCTTGTAGAAATCCTCATGTAATATTTACCTCCAATATTTCAGTATTCTTCTGATTTATAGCCTTTCGCTCTTTCTGTTATTGTGCAGCTGTTCGGCCGGAAATATTCCTCTGTATTCCATGACCGGCACCCTTCTCTGTGATGCACAGGCAGCTTCCTGTATCTTCTTTCATAAGAAACAGAATCTGCTTTGCAGACTTTATTCTTTATATTGTTAATAGGTTTTGTTTGTTTTCTCTATTATACCCTAAAAAACTATCTGATACAAGTCAAGCGGATATTCGCAATCCGCTTTGCTACTTGCTCATAACCGAATAACTGCTTCGCAGTTTATCAGAAGGAGCCTGCACTCCTCCTGATACAAGCAAGTCCCCATCCAATGCTTATTGTTTTTCGCAACCCCGCAGGGGACTTACTTGATTCGGTAAAAATAAGAATAAAACCGGCGCTCCGGCAGCCTGCTTGGACAGGCATTCAGGAGCGCCGTAAATAATTCCGCAGAAGTACGCTTCGGGGCAAAAGAAGCGGTCTTCGGATCAATTATTTTGTAAACAGTGGTGTGGAGTAGTAACGGTCTCCGCTGTCCGGAAGAAGTGCTACGATCACTTTACCCTTGTTCTCCGGGCGTTTTGCAAGCTGGATTGCTGCATAGAGAGCTGCACCGGAAGAAATTCCTGTAAGGATTCCCTCTTTCTTGGTGAGGAGTTTGGATGTCTCAAATGCATCCTCATTTTCTACTGCGATGATCTCATCATAAACCTTGGTGTCAAGTGTATCCGGAACAAAACCAGCACCGATACCCTGGATCTTATGCGGGCCTGCTTTTCCCTCGGAAAGTACAGGAGATGTTGCAGGCTCAACAGCTACTACTTTCACGTTCGGATTCTGGCTCTTCAGATACTCACCTGTACCTGTGATTGTTCCGCCTGTACCAACACCAGCTACGAAGATATCTACCTTTCCGTCTGTGTCGTTCCAGATCTCAGGACCTGTAGTTGCTGCATGTGCCTTCGGGTTGGCCGGGTTCTCAAACTGTCCTGGGATAAAGCTTCCCGGGATCTCCTTGGCAAGTTCTTCTGCCTTGGCAATGGCACCTTTCATTCCTTTAGCTCCATCTGTCAGAACTACCTCTGCGCCGTATGCTTTCAGGATGTTTCTTCTCTCAACACTCATGGTTTCCGGCATGGTGAGGATTGTCTTATATCCCTTGGCAGCTGCGATAGCTGCAAGTCCGATTCCTGTGTTACCGGATGTTGGCTCGATGATGGTTGCGCCTGGTTTCAGAACGCCTTTCTGCTCTGCATCCTCGATCATTGCCTTACCGATTCTGTCCTTAACGCTTCCTGCCGGGTTAAAATACTCAAGCTTGGCAAGAATGGTAGCCTCAAGTCCTTCAGCCTTCTCTACGTTCTTTACCTCTACAAGCGGTGTGTTTCCGATCAGTTCCAGTGCGCTTCCGTAAATTTTACCCATGGTGATATCCTCCTTAATTCCTTATCTCTATTTCCTTATTTCCTAGTAACTATATATGTTTTCTGTGATTTGATTGAATTATATCATAGTACAGGGATTTGTCAATACATTTCCGCCAAAAAAACGCAGGAATTTTTCTCCAGAAAAATCCTGCGTTTTGTGCTGTTTCATTTATTCTGTTTTTATAATTTGGGCCAGCAGACGCATCATCTCATCCACGTCCAGCGGCTTCGCCAGAAAGCCATCCATCCCTGCTTCCTGTGCCTTTCGTCTGTCTTCATCATAGGCATTGGCAGTCATGGCAATGATCGGAATCTCAGCTCTCGAATCGTCCAAATCCCGGATCCTCTGTGTTGCCGTGTAACCATCCATATTTGGCATCTGGACATCCATCAGGATCACATCATAATATTTCTCCGGCATCTTTTTCAGTTCCTCAATACACTGGATGCCATCTTCCACATGTTTCACTTTTATTCCGGTTTCTTCAAGAACTGTCTCCGCAATTTCCGCGTTCAGTTCATTATCTTCCGCAAGAAGAATCCGTTTTCCTTCAAGCTTCTCTGTAATATCCGGAATATTCTGTTTCTCTTTTTCCCGAACCTGGTTTTCTAAACTGACAGGAAAAGAAAATTTCATAATAAAGCGGGTGCCTTTTCCCTCTTCACTTTCTACTTCGATGGTTCCACCCATCCGGTCAACCAGAGATTTTACGATTGGAAGTCCAAGTCCTGTGCCTGCAACTCTGGTTTCCGTAGAAGTATGTTCCCTGGAAAATTCCTCAAAGATATGTGGAAGATAATCCTGGCTCATTCCAATCCCGTTATCTTCTACAACAACTTTATAGTTTGCGTTTTTCTCATCCTCAGAATCCAGCTCATCAATGGATACTGTGATCTTTCCATGAGGATTGGTATACTTGATGGAATTGCTGACAACATTCAGAATAATTTCCTCCATCTTTGTTTTATCACACAGGATCTGATCGTGGACCACATTCAGGCTGCACTGATATTCCAGAGATTTTTTTGTAAGGGATGATTCAAAAACAGTGTTCATGGCTTCCACCATTTCACGGATATTTACACTTTCCGGATTCAGAGTGATCTTTCCACTTTCGATACGGGCCATTTCCAGAACCTGATTGATGATCGTCAGCAAAATATCGCTGGAAACCCTGATCTTTTTTATGTAGCCAAAAGATTTCTTTTCATCATGGAGACTCTTCTCAAGAAGTCCGGAAAATCCTACAATGGCATTCATTGGCGTCCGGATATCATGGCTCATGTTAAAGAGAAATCTCGTCTTTGCCTCATTTGCTTTTCTGGCTTTTTCCGCGGACTTCCGGATTTCTTCTGTATACAGTTTTTCTCTCTGTTTTCTGTGAAGCATCAGATAACAGATCGCAGTGGCCAGAACAGCTATGCTTACAGCAACCAGAAAAACCAGTGCCTGCTGTTTCACAGTAACCCATCCGGTATGTGGAATAATCTCAAAATACCAGGTGTCATTTGGAACCTTACAGCTGATCTGTACAGCCCCTTTGTGAATCGCATCTCCACCCTGGGCAATGATCGTTTTCTTTCCGGAATTTCCGTCTTTTTTCCACATCTGATAACAGTAGGAAGCATCGGTAAGCTTATCCAGTTCCAGTTCTTCCAGAAATCGGTTCCAGTCAAGTACCAGGATTGAGAATCCCCAGAAGGATTTTTCCCCGGATTTATCTGTAATATAAATCGGTTCAAACAACAGTGAGCCAAGGCCTCCCTGATTCAGCTCATAAGGACCGGCTATGGTATACTGGCCGCTTTTCATTGCCAGATTCGCTTCATGTTTACGGGCCGGACTATTTAGCATATCAATTCCAAAAGCTGCCTCATTTCCTTTCAGAGGATAAATATCCTTAACTACTCCGTCCGGTGCCAGTTCAATAGCTTTTATAATTTGAGAATCGTCGGAGATCATCTGCGACAGAGCCTGAAATTCTTTACTGTCCATCTGATGTCCGGATCCAATGATATTCTGAAAGAATTCTGAGACATCAAGATATCGATTAAGCTGTGATTTTATCCGGTTCACGGTTGTTTCCGCTGTAAAAGCAGCTCGCATTTTCTCTTCATTTACAGTATTCCTGTTGAGCAGCTGTCCGCAGACGGATACTATAAAGAAGGAAATGATCCCTACGACCAGACAGTAGATCCTGATCTGTTTTGAAGTATTATCTTTTTTTATCATTTGATTTTTTTTACCTTCTCCTGCTCGGTATAACGTTACGTCAGATGTATATTTTACCATCCTCATATTTTGTTTACAACAAAAAGAATCTTCCAAACGGCAGTGTTTTTGTCTGCTGCTGTTCAGAAGATTTCTTTTATTGGATCATTCTTTATTATCTGGCGGATTCAGGGTCAGATGACTGTTCAGGCAGATATCTGCTATCCGCATTATCTACTTTGCAGATTCGGTTAACATAATATCTCCGTCGCTACATTTCACACTTAAAGTCGGTGCGGAAGTGCCTACTTGGTTCTCATAAACAGAGAAGTCTTCCTCATTGCTGGATTTTCCACGGGAAAGATCTCCTGTATCTACATCCCCGTCTGTGGTTTTCAGATAAATGTTGGTTTTATCCACGCTGCTCTTTTTCATTTGGATGGAAACATCTCCGTTGGAGCTGGTGATTTCCATATCTCCGTTGAAACTGCTGTTGCCCATCTGAAGCTCACCATCATCAAGAGAAATCTGGCCGTCTGTAAGATCTGCTTTTTTTATGCTCACATCTCCGCTTTCGGATTTCAGCTGCATGTTATCCGTACACTGAAGCTCTTTTACATCCAGATCTCCGTCGCCAAGCTTTGCCTCAAATTTTTCAAACACGCCTTTGTCCAGCATCAGATCTCCATCGGAAAGTTGCGCTGTCATTTTTTCACATAAAAGCTGATCGGCAGTAAAATCTCCGTCCGAAAGCTGAATCTCAGCTTCCAGAAGCTGCGCTTTCTCCGGCACATAGAGAATCACTGTATTTACCGCATCTTCTTTCTGGGTCTGCTCTATATGTGTCCGAAAGACTCCCAGATCATATGTTATAAAATAACCTCCCGTTCCTCCTTCGGACTCCTTAAGTGTAAGTTCTCCGTCTTTATCCTCCCAGGTCAGGGGATCTTTCTTTCCGTTTTTCTCAAGTTTATATTCCATATAATAATGGTCATCATCCGAAGTCCGGATATCCAGGTCAAGATCCTCAAAATCTACATTCAGTTTTGTAAAATCATCGATCTGTTCTTTTTTCATAACTGCAAGGTTTTTATGAGCAGAAGAATTTCCTCCGGATACATACACATGATCTGAAGCATATGTGAAATCTTTTCCCCCGGCAAAATATCCTGCTGTAGAAAGAACGACTCCCGCCACACAGAGCGCTGTGCCTGTCATCAATGCTGTTTTTGCGATCTTATTCATTTCTTTGCACCTTCTTTCTTACAAATCGGTTTACCAGACGTCCGATTCCTGTTGCACACCATTTACAGATATATATGGTAAGCACACCGACCAGGATTCCGGCTCCTGCCATAAGAAATCCGCCGCCAACCATCATGCAGGCTGCTGCCACAGATTTCAGGATCAGTGTGGCTCCAAAACCGGCTACCATGATTCCTCCGGCTATGGTTGCGATGCTGGCCACACCCAGGGAAAAAATCACGGCTGCGATCACAACTACTACGGCAAACAATACTGCCAGCACACTGAACATAAGTGCCAGACTTACCGGTGACGCACAGAGGACAAGAATTGCAAGGAGGATGATCTTACCCGGAGAACGTTTCTTCTTTGTAGAATCACTGGTTGAAGCAGCTGCATTTTGTCCTGCTGCACTCCGTCGGTTGCCGGAACCTTCTGCCGGCAGTTCCGTCTCTTTTTCTCCGGTACTGTCTTTCCCGTCTCCCACACTCTCCTGCAGAAGATTCAGAAGCAGTTCCCTGGCTGCTTCCTTCGGCTCGCCAAGTTCCTCCATTACCTGCTGCTCATTCTCCGGACCTGCCTCATCGAAATATTCCGAAAAATATTCAATGGCATTCTCATAATCTTCTTTCGGAAGCCGCTTCAGATATTTCCTGAGCTGCTCCATATACTCTTTCCTCGTCATTTTCGAAGTCTCCCTTCCACAATATCATCTATGGTATCGCGGTATTCTCTCCACTCTTTCCTCAGATATTCCAGATGACTGCGTCCTTCCTCTGTGATGGAATAATACTTGCGCTTCCTTCCCTGGAACTCCTCGGAATAAGTTGTCAGATATCCGCCTGTCTCCAGCTTCCTCAAAATAGGATACAGAGTTGATTCCTTAATCGATGCTACCATCTTCACAGTCTGACTAATCTCATATCCGTAGGAATCCTGCTGTTCCACAACAGAGAGGATCAGGCATTCCGTCAGCACAGCTGACACCGGATAGTAATACATACGCTCACCCCTTTATGTAATTATTTTATATATAAAATTTTTATATATAATTATTTTACATATATAGTATCATACTTTTCTCTTTTGTCAAGGAGAATTTCGCAATTGCTTTTTCCGAAGTCCTTCTTTATAATGTTTTACAAATACAAACTATTTCCCAAGAAAGGACATGATCTTATGGAAAAAAAGCCCCATCTGATGGCGATCGTCCTGTTTCTGACGGGTCTTATCTGTATTGGACTGCTTTTTGGCTTAAGTTACAAAACCTATCAGAAAATTGATGCCGCAGACCAGAAAATGACTTCCGTCATCGAACCGGTCAAAACGAAGCAGAAAGCCATGAAAGAAGATATTGACCTTTATACAGCCAAGATCGAAAAGAAACAGGCAGCCGACAAATATCTGCAGCAACGCTCCCAGACTGAACAGGCAGTAAAGAACAACACCGGCGAACACGAACGCGCACCGGAATCCGAAAACAGCCAGAAAAGTTCCAAACCTTCTGTTTTCAGTGAAGCCGGTGGTGAGGGATTCTCTGACGGAGGCAGCGATACCACTGCTTCTGCTGCAAATGGTCACATCGTAGGAATTGATCCCGGACATCAGGGTGAAAACGTGGATATGAGCGCCACAGAGCCCAACGGACCTGGTTCCTCCACCATGAAAGCAAAAGCTTCTACCGGAACCAGTGGTTCTTTCAGCGGCCTTCCGGAATATCAGCTGAATCTGAATGTCTCTCTTCTTCTGAAAGATATCCTGGAGCAACATGGCTATCAGGTTGTAATGACAAGAACTGACAATGATACTGCGATCAGCAACAAGGAACGTGCGGAGCTGGTAGCATCCCAGGGTGCAGAAATCTGTGTACGTGTCCATGCAAACGGCGATGATTCTTCTTCTGTTTCCGGCGCACTGACCATGTGCCCATCACAGCAGAATCCTTATGTTTCCAGTCTCTATGACAGTTCCAACCGTCTTTCCCAGTGCATCATTGATTCCTACTGTGCAGCTACCGGTTTTCAGAACCGCGGTATTATCTATACAGATACCATGACAGGAATCAACTGGAGTACCATACCGGTTACTATTGTGGAAATGGGATTTATGACCAATCAGAATGATGATCTGAAGATGGCAGATTCTTCCTTCCAGCAGACAATGGCCGAAGGGATCGCCAATGGAATTGATGCTTATTTTCAGCAGTAAAAGGAGTATTTCTTATGAAAAAAAATGTATTTTTATATGTTGTGATCGCAGTGCTTGCCGTTGCCCTGGTGGGTTTGGGTGCACTGAATGTCCGTTCACTGAACAAGCTTGAATCTCTTCAGTCCAAGGTTTCCGACCTTCAGAAAAATGTTCAGGAAGTTTCTGATTCTGCTGCTGAGCTGAGCAGCAAGGCAGATCAGCTGGATGCTCTTTATGCGGATGATCCTACCGTTGAAAGTGCAGCAGCTGCCGCTTCCCCGGATTCTCAGGATTCCAGCTCTCAGGAGCAGAATTCTGATTCTTCCACAGATTCTTCCACAGATTCTTCCGCAAGCCAGGAAAGCGCAGCAGCTTCACAGGAAGAGGGCACTCTGTCTCCTTCCAGTGGAAGCAGCACTTTTACCGATAATTCCGACTCCAGCATGGACAACGTACTGAGTCAGGTACAGTCACTTCTTCCGACTGATAACGGTACCTGGTCCGTATATGTATGTAATCTTGCAAAAAATACCGAAGGTGCCATCAATGATCAGAAGATGCAGGCTGCCAGTCTGATCAAGCTGTATATCATGGGTGCTGTATATGAAGATTATGACAGTCTTTCCACAACTTACGGAAAAGAAACCCTGGATAACAACCTGAATTCCATGATCACAGTCAGTGATAATGACGCGGCAAACAAGCTTGTCAACTGTCTCGGAGGCGGTGATGACGCAGCCGGAATGGCGCGTGTCAATAAATTCTGCCAGGATCATGGATACACCAACACTTCCATGGGACGTCTCCTTCTTGCAGATAATTCCAATGGAGATAATTACACCTCTGTAAAAGATTGCGGAAAATTCCTGAAGACCATCTATCAGATGGACAAGGGCAGCGCGGCAGAAGATACTCTTGCAGGTGCGGAATACATGTACCACCTCCTGAAAATGCAGACAAGAACCAACAAAATCCCCGCTCAGCTTCCAGAAGGTGTAAAAGTCGCCAACAAGACCGGAGAGCTTGACACTGTGGAGAATGATGCCGGTATCATCTACGATACTGCAAAGGGAATCGACCTTGTGATCTGCTTCATGTCACAGGATCTTAACGATACCGCCGCGGCACAGAATACCATTGCTCAGGACAGCCGTGCGATCTACGGATATTACAACGAATAATAAAAAGAAAATATCTTCATTTTTTACCGGGAAGGAAAACATCATGAACCAGACGAAAGAGAAAAAACAAGACACTTATTCTGGCCTGCACTGCTGCTCCTGCTTATTCTGCTGGTGCCAGGCCACGTGGTCTGTGTGCAGGCAGCATCTGACCAGACTACTGTTGAGCTGAAACTCAGCCAGGGTACACGCCGCTATGATTATGCTTATCAGGTCCTTGATCTGGTAAACCAGGAACGTGCCAAAAAGAACCTGTCCCCTGTTACTATGGATAAGAACCTTCTGGAATGCGCTATGACCAGAGCAGAAGAACTGACTGTTTACGCCAGTCACAACCGCCCCAATGGTTCCAGCTGTTTTTCCGCTTTTCCTTACTTTGCGGATCCAAGCGAAAACCTTGCCATCAACCAGTCTACTCCTGAGGAAGTTATGGAGACCTGGGTCAAATCTTCCGGACATTATGCCAACATCATAAATTCCAGCAATGTTTCTGCCGGAATCGGCTGCTACTCACAGAACGGGCATCTCTACTGGATCCAGTGTTTTACTTCTCACAAAGCAGAAACCTGTACACAGCCTGCCAACCAGAATGTCTCTCCTGTTATTTCCGCACTTCCAGATCTGGTGGATTTCCACTTCGATGCATCTTCTCCTGTACTTAAGTTTCATGACCGTACACTGGCTGAAGGAAAAGATTATGCCATTTCCTTCTCCAACAATCAGAACAGTGGTCTGGGAAGCTTTACGATCACAGGCCTTGGTTTTTATTCAGGAACTCTGACCAATAATTTCTTTATCCGACAGGTCAGTCTCTCTCAGGCAAATATTGCTTTTTCCCAGTCCTCCTATCTGTATACCGGAACAGCACTGACTCCGAAACCAGCGGTTACCTGGAATGGTATGACCCTGACAGAAAATGTAGATTATACGCTCTCCTGGCATGATAATGAACGTCAGGGCAATGCTTATGTTACCGTTTCCGGTATGGGAAATTTCACCGGTGTAAGAAATAAATATTTCTATATCGACCTTACACCGATAACAGAAGCTGAAATCGGTGATATTCCGGATTATGAGTATGCCCCGGGCAAAGAATTCAAACCGGAACCAACCGTCACACTGAACGGTGTTACTTTAAAGAAAGATGTTGATTATACTCTTTCTTATTCCAATAACACCATGGCAAGTTCCAGAACTAACAGGCCCCGTGTCAATATAACAGGTATTGGTATCTACAGAAGCGGATTTTCCAAATACTTCACGATCAATCCGCTGAAACTCTCCGGTGAAACCATTCAGCTTCCAAATACAAACTACGGAAACGAAAGTGTAACCACTTATCTGCGAAACAATCTGATCATCACTTATAATGGCACAAAGCTGACTTCTGATGATTTTACCATTACCTCTGTTCGCTGTTCCGCAAGCAATGAGATCCTTGATTTTTCACTTTCCTACAAACAGAATTATTCCGGAACGAGACAGATGACGTCTGTAAAACTCTGTAATTTTTCAAATATTCCGGAACAGATTTTCAAAGGAGCTGCGGTAACTCCGAAGCCAGTTGTAAAATACGGTTCTTCCACACTTCAGGAAGGTACAGATTATATCCTTTCCTGGGCGGATAATACAAAAACCGGTAGAGCAAAATAACAGCACATACATAACCAAATAACTGCTCCGCAGTTGGTTAAAAAAAGGATGATGCACCAGACACGCATCATCCTTTTTTATTCTTCTTTTCAGTTCTTCTCTTCCCCTTCTTCATAGGATTTCTCCCAGATCTCGGAAAAAACTGCCAACGGACAGTCTGTCAGCAGACACATGAGGATGAAACACTCATATGGATTTACTATGTAGATCTCACCCATGCCGCATCGTGCCAGGATTTCCTGGATCTCATCCAGAAAATGGCGGTATCTTGTATATGGATCATCATCTGCCATCTCCTGAGAGATCACAAAAAATTCCAGCGTGATCAGATCAAATCGTTCTACCGGAAACTTATGGTTCAGAATGTTATTGATCCTCTGGCGGCTGAACCGCTTCTGGCTGAAATGTTTTGCCAGAATAGAAGCGGACATTTTTTTCAGATTTCCCATCTTGTTGATAGGGATACCGCTGCAGATGACCTTCTCCAGATCTGAAGCGCTGATATTCTCAGGCTTCCAGATCTTTTTGCCACCGTTTTCCTCTTCATCCTGCTGGTACATGGCTGCAATGATCTTACGGGCACGTTCCAGAAGGATCATAAATTCCTGAAAAGCCTGACTCTTTTCCGATTTCGGATCGTCGCATCTGCCTTTCAGAAATGCCAGATATTCCAGAAGTTTCTCTTCACTGTCCAGACAGAGACCTGTTCCGTATACAACCTCACCGGTCTTTTTTTCCGTGGGTGTCAGTTCTTTATAGATTTTTTTATATTCTTCTGCCTTATAATAGCCAAGATGGTTATGATAGCAATACCAGTAAATTACTTCCTCCGGATTATGAAAATCAAAATCCTGTTCCCGAAGCACCCTGGTCAGAAAATCCGATACATCCTCCGTACTCATGCGGAGCCCGAACCCAAGAAGAAAAACAGTCTCACGTTTCACAGAAGCCTGGGTCAGCCAGTTGTTCACCAGAGAACTCAGCTTGGCAGAAGTCGGGGACATGGATTTCGGTGTGTAAGTCTCTTTAAAAGATTCCACCACAATATCCCTGTAAACCTCCTGGGGTACCTGGGAAAAAGGTTCTTCCAATTCTGCACGCTCATAAACATATCTTTTCAGATAATCGCCAAAAGAAACCAGTTCCATTTCTTTATAAAGATAATGAAAAATAACATCTGCATCCTCATCCTCAAAGGAATCCAGACTGACAACCTGGCGGAACTTCTGTGCCGCCTTTCTGGTAAATTCAAAATCCTTCACAGAATCGAAGGCAACTGTCTGTTCAAAATCAAGATCCTGCATTCGATTTCTCATCGCAAATTCTCCTTATCCCTTATATTCCTCACCGGCAGACTGAGCCGGTTGGAAGCAATGCCGCTCTTTATTACCGGCAGAGTTTCTACCGCCCGGTGCTGTGCCGTTCTGCCCATCGTTTGAGAGGATTTTTTTCTTCATAGCCGTTGATCTGGGCAAGGATCATCGTTACATTATCTCTTCCACCTCTGGACAGCGCCATTTCAAGAAGCTCTTCTACTTTTTCTTCCGCGGTACCGGTTTTGCTCAGGATTTCCTGTATTTCTTCATCTGACAGCATATCCGTTACGCCATCTGAACAAATCAGATAACTGCTTCCCGTCTGATAGCCGATCTCCACAATGGATGGTTCCAGAGCCATGTTTTCCTCCTGAAAACCCAGGTACTGTGTCAAAGGAGCTTTTCCAAGCATTTTTCCACTGATCACATGATCCGTAGATATCTGCTGCAGTTTTCCCTGAAAATGGCGGTAAATACGACTGTCCCCAAGATTACAGGCATAGATCGCTTTTTCACTGAAAGACAAAAGTGCCATCGTAGTTCCCATGCTGCTGATACGATTTTCCCTGCTGTATCTGCATACTGCTTCATTCATATTTGCACAGGCTCCTGTGAGAAAAACCACCGGCTCTTTTTTGAGGCTTTTTTTATTTTCTTCATAAAAACCACCCAGTGCTTCCACGGCTGCAGAGGCTGCCATCTCACCACAGCTTTCCCCTCCCATGCCATCAAAAACTGCCAGTACGGGAAGCTGCCAATGCTGCGTATGACCTGCCAGGATTCCGTCAACTCCCTGGTTGTGCACTGGCAGCCGCACTCCGCAGCACCAGAAATTATCCTCATTATTCGTCCTCACCTTTCCGGTGTGACATGTATATGCATAATCAATCTGATAGGCCATTCTTTTTCCTTTCGTAAAAACCCCTTCGACATTATTGCTGAAGCTCCATTACAGAATTACTCCAGTATTTGTCTCCCAGTTCTACATATTTGTCGTTATCACTCTCTTTATCATGAACCTTACCATCTGCATCGATCCATCGGATCAGAAGGCCGTCCTGATAATAAAAATACTGTTTTTCATCTCCGTCCCATACATAAGTATAAAACATCTGCTCGCCCCAGTAAAAATATTCCTCATAAACGCCATCTGCGGAACTGCCGGGATATACAAGTACTTTGGCGATCTCTCCTGATCCGTTATAAAAGCGCAGGCGATCCCCCTCTGTGCCTTCACGTCTATAACTGTCCAGAGCATTTTCTATGGTTGTCGCATGGTCACGTATCGTTTCCATTGCCTGTGCGAAGCTTTTATCTACATCGTCTGCAGTGCCGAAATTTCCTTTGTTCAGAGCATCAGAATCATCGGAATCTGTATACGAAGGTTCCCCGTTGTCCGAAGGTTTCCGTATCGTTCGTACCGCAATGATCCCGCCGATCAGCACAACAATGATCCCGACTGCTATGAGCATTCTGAAAATGCCTTTCCGCCTCTTTCCGTCATCGGTATTTCCACCATTCTCTGACACGGATCCTTCCCACTCCTGGAGATTCTGGTCACGGTCGTCTTCCAGATCTGTGATAGAAGTAACTCTGGGCTTTACAGCTCCGGTTTTTCTTATACCGGGTTCTGGCTGACGGGAAAATCCTGACTGATAACCGGACAGACTATCTCTTTCGGATACTGTTTTTCCGGATGCAGATTTTTGAGGATTCTGTATTGTACTCTGAGCCTTTGGCCTATTCCGGGCTGCATTTTTTGCTATTTCTCCGGCTGTCGGTTTCTCCGGCTGTACAGATACCGGCGCAGGATTTCTACGTGCCTGACGGATTGCCTCCGTATTCAGTTGACTTGTTCTTGCCAGCTGTCTGGCTGCACCCTCCTGGAGAAACTTCGGCATGGACTCCGGAACAGGTCTTTCCTCCACTGGTTTCGGTTTCTCATGAACTCCCTGTTCTCTGTTTGCCGTTCCATACCGGATTTCTTCCAGTGCTTCCCGAAACTTATCAGGAGTCTGATATCGTTCTTTTGCATCATAAGCACAGGCTTTTAAGATAACGGAGCCGAAAGCCTCTCCCGCATCCACAGGTGCAGGCGGTGTTTCGCCTGACATCCTCCTCGTGAGCGCGTTTTCCTTATCTCTGTATGTGATCAGCTGTTTTTCAAGATTCAGAAACGGAAGCCTGTTATGATTCATCAGTTTATATAACACCAGGCCAAGTGCATAAATGTCCACTCTGCTGTCGTACTGTTCTCCCCTGTACATCTCCGGCGCCATATAGGAATAAGTTCCCTTTTTGGAAAGGGTACTCATGGTTTTTTCCAGTTCTCTGGCGATTCCAAAGTCTCCCAGCTTGAAATCCCCGAATCTGGATACAAAAATATTCTCAGGTTTGATGTCCCTGTGGATAATGTGAAGCTGCCCGCAGTATTCCAGTGATTTACAAAGGTCTATGCCAAGCTTCATCACTTCTTTTTCTGTGAGATTTTTTCCCGCATAATATTCCATGAAGCTTGTGAGATATTCCATGCGGATAAAAATATCCCATCCGATCTCGTCCAGATATTCCATTACCTTGTAATCTTCTACAGATACAATATGGGAATTTCCCCGGAAATACTCCATGGTGCTTACTTCCTGAATGCACTCCTCCACCAGATTTTCGAAATAACCGCGGACGGATCTTTCATCGCCGGATTCTGAGCGCACACTGTCCAGTTCCCCTTTACTGGCGGGGATTGTGATTATCTTAATTGCCGAGTAAAAAGAACGTCCCTTCTCTGTTCTCTGAGCTTTATACACTCTTCCAAAAGAACCTTCCCCGATCTTACTTATGATCTTCCATTCCGGCCACGGGGAAATTGGCAGTTCCTTGTCCATCGCAATCCCTCCTCTCTCAGAAAATCCCTGCTTATAAACAGAAATCTCCCTCCGGATTTCCGGGGGGAGATTTATTTATATTAGCAAGGTATATTGACTTATTCTTCTACCGGTGCAGTTTCCTCTGCTGTCTCTTCAACAGCAGCGGTCTCTTCCTCCGGAGCAGTCTCAGTCTTCTCTTCCTCTACGGAAATTTCCTCTGTATCCTCAGGCTCCTCGGAAGCTGTTTTTACTTCCGGCATTCCTGTGTCAAGACTGATCTCACTGTAACGCTTCATACCTGTACCTGCAGGAATCAGCTTACCAATGATAACGTTCTCTTTCAGACCGATCAGCGGATCGACCTTACCTTTGATAGCAGCCTCTGTCAGGACTTTTGTTGTCTCCTGGAAGGATGCTGCTGACAGGAAGGAGTTTGTAGCAAGGGATGCCTTGGTAATACCAAGCATAACCTGTTTGCCCTCTGCCGGCTGTTTGCCCTCTGCCTCAAGTTTCTCGTTAACTTCCTCAACATCAAGGACATCAACAAGTGTTCCTGGCAGGAACTCTGTATCTCCGTTATCCTCGATACGGATCTTCTTCAGCATCTGATGAACGATAACCTCGATATGCTTATCGTTGATCTCAACACCCTGCAGACGATATACACGCTGAACCTCGCGGATCATGTAATCCTGAACTGCACGAACACCCTTAATTCTCAGGATATCATGCGGATTTACACTACCTTCTGTCAGCTCATCGCCGGCCTCAAGAACCTGTCCGTCAAGGACTTTGATACGGGAACCGTATGGGATCAGGTAAGTCTTGGAATCACCTGTCTCCGGATCATTTACGATGATCTCACGTTTCTTCTTAGTGTCGTTGATTGTGGCAACACCTGGGATCTCTGTGATGATCGCAAGACCCTTCGGCTTTCTTGCCTCAAAAAGCTCCTCGACACGAGGAAGACCCTGTGTGATATCTCCACCGGCAACACCACCGGTATGGAACGTACGCATGGTCAGCTGTGTACCTGGCTCACCGATAGACTGTGCTGCGATGATACCAACGGACTCACCAACCTGTACCGGCTCACCGGTAGCCATGTTCGCACCATAACATTTCGCGCAGACACCAACCTTGCACTTACAGGAAAGGATGGTACGGATCTTCAGTTTGTCGATCGGTCCGCCTGTTGTGTTGCTTACGCCCTCTTTCATAATACGGGCAGCACGCTTCGGTGTGATCATGTGGTTCGCCTTAACAAGGATTTCTCCGTCTTTATTCTTAACTGTCTCACAGGAGAATCTTCCTGTGATACGCTCCTGAAGGCTCTCAATCTCTTCTTTTCCGTCCATGAATCCACGAACTTCCATTCCGGAGATCTCTGCTCTGTTCTCACAGCAGTCAGCCTCACGAACGATAAGATCCTGGGATACATCAACAAGACGTCTTGTCAGGTATCCGGAATCGGCTGTACGAAGAGCGGTATCGGAAAGTCCCTTACGAGCACCATGCGCAGACATGAAGTACTCCAGTACGTCAAGACCTTCACGGAAGTTAGACTTGATCGGAAGCTCGATAGTATGACCGGTTGTATCAGCCATCAGTCCTCGCATTCCGGCAAGCTGTTTGATCTGCTTATCGGAACCACGGGCTCCGGAGTCAGCCATCATGAAGATATTGTTGTACTTATCAAGACCTGTCAGAAGGGCTTTTGTAAGCTCATCATCGGTCTTCTTCCAGGTATCAACAACCTCTTTATAACGCTCTTCCTCAGTGATAAGACCACGTTTGTAGTTCTTTGTAATACGGTCAACAGTATCCTGAGCCTGCTTGATCATCTCCGGCTTCTGCGGCGGCACGGTCATATCGGAAATAGATACGGTCATGGCTGCACGTGTGGAGTATTTGTAACCCATAGCTTTAACAGAGTCAAGTACCTCGGCTGTCTTTGTTGCTCCGTGTGTATTGATAACTTTTTCAAGGATCTGCTTCAGCTGTTTCTTACCTACAAGGAAGTCAACCTCAAGAAGCAGTTCGTTTCCAGGTACGCTTCTGTCTACGAATCCAAGATCCTGCGGAAGGATCTCGTTGAACAGGAAACGTCCCAGTGTAGAGTGAACATTGCCGCTTAAAACAGTTCCGTCCGGCATTGTCTTATGGCAGCGTACAATGATCTTGGTCTGAAGTGTGATGACCTTGTTCTCGTATGCGAGGATTGCCTCGTTGATACTCTTGAAAAACTTGCCCTCACCCTTGTTTCCAGGTCTCTCCTGAGTCAGATAGTAGATACCAAGGACCATATCCTGTGAAGGAACAGCTACAGGACCACCATCAGACGGTTTCAGAAGGTTGTTCGGTGATAACAGAAGGAAACGGCACTCTGCCTGTGCTTCCTGGGAAAGCGGAAGATGTACGGCCATCTGGTCACCATCGAAGTCTGCGTTGAACGCTGTACAAACAAGTGGATGAAGCTTGATTGCCTTACCTTCTACAAGGATCGGCTCGAACGCCTGGATACCCAGACGATGCAGTGTAGGTGCACGGTTAAGCATAACCGGATGCTCTTTAATGACGTCCTCAAGGACATCCCATACTGCAGGCTCAAGTTTCTCTACCATCTTCTTGGCATTTTTGATATTGTGAGATGTTCCGTTAGCAACAAGCTCTTTCATAACGAAAGGTTTGAACAGCTCGATGGCCATCTCTTTCGGAAGACCACACTGATAGATCTTCAGCTCCGGTCCTACAACGATTACAGAACGTCCGGAGTAGTCAACTCGTTTACCCAGAAGGTTCTGACGGAAACGTCCGGATTTACCTTTCAGCATGTCGGAAAGGGATTTCAGGGCTCTGTTTCCAGGTCCTGTTACAGGACGTCCACGGCGTCCGTTATCGATCAGGGCATCTACAGCCTCCTGCAGCATACGCTTCTCGTTGCGGACAATGATATCCGGAGCGCCAAGCTCCAGAAGTCTTTTCAGACGGTTATTTCTGTTGATGATTCTTCTGTAAAGATCATTCAGGTCAGATGTTGCAAAACGTCCTCCATCCAGCTGTACCATAGGACGAAGATCCGGTGGGATAACCGGGATCACAGTCATGATCATCCACTCAGGACGGTTGCCGGACTCACGGAAGGACTCTACAACCTCAAGACGTTTAATGATTCTTGCACGTTTCTGGCCTGTTGCATCAACAAGCTCTGCTTTCAGCTCTGCGGAATCTTTCTCAAGATCAATAGCTTTCAAGAGCTCCATGATGGACTCAGCACCCATACCTACGCGGAAGCCTTCGCCGTAAGACTCTCTTGCTTCCTGGTACTCACGCTCGGTGAGTACCTGTTTGTACATAAGGCCTGAATCAGCAGGATCCAGAACGATATAGTTTGCAAAGTAAAGCACTTTCTCCAGTGTTCTTGGAGAAATATCAAGGATCAGACCCATACGGGACGGAATTCCTTTGAAATACCAGATATGAGATACAGGAGCTGCAAGCTCAATGTGTCCCATACGTTCTCTACGAACGGCAGATTTGGTTACTTCAACACCACACCTGTCGCAGACAACGCCTTTATAGCGAATTTTTTTATACTTTCCACAGTGACACTCCCAGTCCTTGCTCGGTCCGAAAATTCTTTCGCAGAAAAGACCGTCCTTCTCAGGCTTCAAGGTTCTGTAGTTGATTGTTTCAGGTTTTAAAACCTCACCGTGTGACCACTCTCTGATCTTCTCAGGGGACGCCAGTCCGATCTTGATGGCATCGAAAGTCATTGGCTGATATGTTTCATTGGCGTTCGTTGTTTCTGCCATGTATTCTTTCCCCTTTCTTATTCCTCATCATCAAAGGACTCTTCAAACTCGATCATGTCCTCGTCTTCTTCAATGTCTTCATCTTCTTCTACATTGACAAGTTCTTCTCCGCTGAACTCCTGCTTGGTATAGCCGTGTTTACCGAAGGACTCCTCATCTCTGCGTCCTCTGGAATCTCCCTCGATGACGTGACGAAGATCAGTATCTCCGTAATCAGAAGTCTCCATGATGTGAACTTCCTCTCCGTCCTCGCTGAGTACACGTACATCCAGACCAAGAGACTGAAGCTCTTTAAGAAGTACCTTAAAGGACTCAGGAATACCTGGCTCAGGAATGTTATCGCCTTTGATGATCGCTTCATAGGTCTTAACACGTCCGATCACATCATCAGACTTCACTGTCAGGATCTCCTGCAGTGTGTAGGAAGCACCATATGCCTCCAGTGCCCAAACCTCCATCTCTCCGAAACGCTGTCCACCGAACTGAGCTTTACCACCCAGAGGCTGCTGTGTTACCAGGGAGTATGGACCTGTGGAACGTGCATGGATCTTATCATCTACCAGATGATGCAGTTTCAGGTAGTGCATGTGACCGATAGTTACAGGGCTGTCGAAGTACTCTCCTGTACGTCCGTCACGAAGTCTTACCTTACCATCTCTGGAAATAGGAACGCCCTTCCAGAGTGCTCTGTGAGCTTTGTTCTCATCAAGGTACTGCATAACATCCGGTGCAAGGATATCTTTATATTTCTCACGGAATTCCTCAAAGTCTTCCGTATTAACGTAATCGTTGGCAAGCTCCAGAGTATCCTGGATATCAACCTCGTTGGCGCCATCGAATACTGGTGTTGCAATGTTGAAGCCAAGTGCTTTGGCAGCAAGGCTTAAGTGGATCTCCAGTACCTGTCCGATGTTCATTCGGGAAGGTACACCCAGAGGGTTCAGCACGATATCGAGCGGACGTCCGTTCGGAAGGAATGGCATATCCTCAACTGGAAGTACACGGGAAACGACACCCTTGTTACCATGACGACCAGCCATCTTATCACCAACGGAGATCTTTCTCTTCTGTGCAATATAAATACGTACTGCCTGATTTACTCCAGGGCTCAGCTCGTCGCCGTTCTCTCTTGTAAATACCTTGGCATCTACGATAATACCATATTCACCGTGCGGTACTTTAAGGGAAGTATCACGTACCTCTCTTGCCTTCTCACCGAAGATGGCACGAAGGAGACGCTCCTCAGCAGTAAGCTCTGTCTCTCCCTTAGGAGTAACCTTACCAACAAGGATATCACCGGCACGTACCTCAGCACCGATACGGATGATACCACGCTCATCCAGATCTTTCAGAGCATCATCGCCGACACCCGGAACATCACGTGTGATCTCTTCCGGTCCCAGCTTGGTATCACGGGATTCTGCCTCATATTCCTCGATATGGACAGATGTATAAACATCATTCTGTACCAGTCTCTCGCTAAGCAGAACGGCATCCTCGTAGTTATAACCTTCCCAGGTCATAAATCCGATCAGCGGGTTCTTACCAAGTGCAAGCTCACCATTGGATGTAGACGGACCATCAGCGATAACCTGTCCTGCCTCAACGTGCTCACCCTGGAACACGATCGGTCTCTGGTTGTAGCAGTTGCTCTGGTTGCTTCGCATAAATTTGGTCAGATGATAATCATCTTTTGTTCCGTCATCGTTCTTGATGGTGATATCTGTAGATGTAGAACGAAGTACGGTACCTGCTTTTCTTGCAACAACACATACACCGGAGTCAACGGCTGTCTTGGTCTCCATACCTGTACCAACAACCGGAGCCTCTGTTGTAAGAAGCGGAACGGCCTGACGCTGCATGTTTGATCCCATCAGCGCACGGTTCGCATCATCGTTCTGCAGGAACGGAATCAGGGCTGTAGCAACGGAGAATACCATTCGCGGAGATACGTCCATGTAATCAAACATGTGCTGCTCGTACTCCTGTGTCTCCTCACGGTAACGACCGGAGACATTCTTATGAAGGAAATGTCCCTCTTCGTCCAGAGGCTCATTCGCCTGTGCTACATGGTAATTATCTTCCTCATCCGCTGTCATGTATACAACCTCATCGGTTACACGCGGGTTGGAAGGATCTGTTTTGTCGATCTTTCTGTACGGTGCCTCTACGAAACCGTACTGATTGATTCTTGCATAGGATGCAAGGGAGTTGATAAGACCGATGTTCGGTCCCTCAGGAGTCTCGATCGGGCACATTCTTCCGTAATGGGAGTAATGTACGTCTCGAACCTCGAATCCGGCTCTGTCTCGTGACAGACCGCCAGGTCCCAGTGCGGAAAGTCTTCTCTTATGAGTCAGCTCTCCAAGCGGGTTGTTCTGGTCCATGAACTGTGACAGCTGGGAAGATCCGAAGAATTCTTTCACTGCTGCAGTTACCGGTTTGATATTGATCAGGGACTGCGGAGAAATGCTCTCTGTGTCCTGTGTTGTCATTCTCTCACGTACCACACGCTCAAGTCTGGAAAGACCGATGCGGTACTGGTTCTGAAGCAGCTCACCGACAGCACGGATACGACGGTTACCCAGGTGGTCGATATCATCATCGTTACCAAGGCCATACTCCAGATGCATATTGTAGTTGATGGACGCAAGGATATCTTCCTTGGTGATGTGTTTCGGGATCAGGTCGTGGATATCACGTTTGATCGCCTCACATCTGTCCTCAAATGTGTCATTTTCTTCCAGAATTTTTTCGAGTACCGGGTAGTATACTAATTCTGTAACACCCAGGGACTTCGGATCCTCAAGCTCCGGCAGATAGTGACGGATGTCAACCATAAGGCTGGAAAGGACTTTGATCTCTCTCTCCTCACCCTGGATCCACACATACGGAACTGCGGAATTCTGTAAAGTATCAGCAAGCTCTTTTGTAACAAGTGTCTCAGCCTCTGCAAGGATCTCACCTGTTGTTGTATCTACAACATCCTGGGAGAGCTTGTGGCCTACGATACGTTTGTTGAAATGAAGCTTCTTATTAAATTTATAACGTCCGACTTTGGCAAGGTCATATCTTCTCGGATCGAAGAACATTGCCATGATCAGGCTCTCTGCGCTCTCTACTGCAAGCGGCTCGCCCGGACGGATCTTCTTATACAGCTCAAGGAGACCTTCCTGATAGTTTGTGGAAGTATCCTTGGTAAAGCTGGCAAGGATCTTTGGCTCTTCACCAAACAGATCAATGATCTCAGCATTGGTTCCAATGCCCAGTGCACGGATCAGAACAGTGATCGGAACCTTTCTTGTTCTGTCTACACGTACATAAAATACATCATTTGAATCTGTCTCGTACTCCAGCCATGCACCTCTGTTCGGAATTACAGTACTGGAAAACAGTCTCTTACCAAGTTTATCATGAGCGATTGCGTAGTAGATTCCAGGGGAACGTACTAACTGGCTGACAATAACACGCTCAGCACCATTGATAACAAAGGTACCTGTAGCAGTCATCAGCGGTAAATCTCCCATGAAAATCTCGTGTTCGTTGATCTCTTCTGTTTCCTTATTGATCAGCCTTACTCGAACCTTCAAAGGTGCGGCATAAGTCACGTCACGTTCTTTACACTGCTCGATGGAATATTTCGCATCTTTTTCATCATATGTGAAATCGATGAATTCCAGACTGAGCTTTCCGCCGTAATCTGCGATCGGAGAAATATCATCGAATACTTCTTTTAAACCTTCGTCAAGAAACCACTGGTAGGAATCTTTCTGAACTTCGATCAGGTTTGGCATTTCCAGGACTTCTTTTTGTCTCTGGTAGCTCATACGCATGCTTTTTCCAGTTTTTACAGAACGAATTCTGTTTTTTTCCATTGACGTTTCACCCCTGTTTTTTTATTATTTATTACAACATGATCCCGCCTGACCTTTAGGCAGGCATATCTAGCCATAATATAGCATCCTCCACTTTAACATAAGAAAAAAAGCGTGTCAAGCACTTTTTTTGATTTTTTTACATTTTTCAAAAAAAAGATTCTGTTCCTTCTATACATACGATGTATGGATATCCGGAACAGAATCTTTTTTTATCACACATACTTACTTCACAATAGTATTTACTGTTACTGTATTTCCGTATTTATCTTTTGAGACAAGCTTCAGAGCAGTATTCTTTTTTTGCTTCTTTATTTTAATAACGTACTGTTTCTTTTTGTTTACGGATGATACACCCAGCTTTGTCTGTTTTCCGGAACGCCGCGCATAGGCAATAACTGTCTGGCTACCTGATGCAGTTCCGCTTATAGCTGTACTTCTTGATGTAACAGCTCTGCATGAAGGACGGTTGATGCCGGTCCATCCTTTGCAGCTTTTTACATATACCGCCTGAACCTTTCCGTTTTCACAAAATGTATTCTTTTTCATGACCGGTATTACAGATGCATATGCATAAACACCATTCCCCCTATTTTTCTCCGCACGGTTTCCTGATACTTCGGATACTTTTGATTTCCAGAGCAAAATACCACTTTTTGCATTTGATGTCACACGATTGCTTTTTACCCTGACTCCGCCGGCCACATACTCAATTTTCACGCCATGATTTTTGTTGGATAAACAGATATTACCAAGAATATTATTGTTCTTTCCTGCATTTACACGTATTCCCGAGCCGGCCACTGATTTAACAGTATTCTTCTGTGCAGTGGATGAAGTATTTACAGATTGCAGATAAATTCCATCTCCGCCTGCTCCGGAAACAGTATTCTGCTCTACAAGATTTCTCTGTTCTGATCCTACTGCATAGACAGAACCAGAGAGATAAATTCCCGTATTTGCAGTTCCGGACACTGTATTCCTGCTGATAACGCTTCCTCTGGAATCCTGGGCATAAATCCCAAAATTGGAATATGAAGAAGTTTTTTTCATTGTTACCTGATTATCTGTTACGGTATCTGTGTCAGTAAGAGACATGCTGATTCCGTTTCCATATCCGCTGATCTGATTATCTTCTACAGTCACACCTTTCACCGGATATATCTTTTTAGGGAGCACAGCTCCATCTTTTTTCATATTATAGCCTGAAACTTTTATACCACTGCAGATCCATGCAATTCCACCAATGCTGGTAGTTCTGGCAAGACTGATGTAGTTTCCTGCCACACGAAGATTCCTATTTTTCAGCATGTCCGGCCCATCATCATAGCCTGGCGTCTGGTGTGTATTGCTGCTCACAGAAGAAATGTCCACTCCATTTCCCACATTTACCATGGTATTATTTTCTGCTGTAGAATCTTCATAATTCATAAACCTTATACAGCGTTTTTTTACATTATGGAAAGTATTATTCGTAACTGTGATCCTTTTATATGTTTTTCCGGACATCATACTGTGCGTTCCCAGCCCTGTAAAGACATCTTCGAACACATTTCCATCGATCACAAAATCTTCACAGGTCGTTCCATCATAAGGTCTGTACTGCGGAAAAACATTGCTCTCATCTGTACAGCAGTCGATCTGAATACATTCCTGTCCGCCTTCCACATAATTCTTATAATAGCCACTGAATGTACAGCCTGTGATCTTGGCATTTTTCACTCCGCCAAATTCCAGAAAATGAGATTTCAGATTATTAAGAAATGTAGCATTTTTAATCGTAACATTCGTAGCATGTCCAATGCAAAATCCCACAAATCCGCCTGGTGCATCCTTATTTTCCACACACTGATAATTGTAGTCCCAGGTTCCTCCATCGATCACAATGTTGCGATATCCATCATATCCGCCTTCTGAATCTTTGGTATTTCCAAGACGGAGGATCAGATGTTTGGTGGTAGACGTTTTTGTAATATTAGCGTCTCTTGCATATAAGTACATATTACTGTACATGCAAAGTGTACCTGTCAGTTCATAATTTCCCGGTGGAATTATGATCTTGCAGGGATTTTCATCTGTGGCCTGATCTTTCAGTTCAAGAAACAGTGTGTTCAAGGGTGCTGTGATATCCTGTCCTTCCTCAACTTCCAGAGTCACAGTCTGATAAGTTCCAAGTTCTCCATCTGAAGCATCTCCTGCGGAAAAATCCCCAGCAGCATTGGCATCATCTGTAAAATCAGCCTGTGCCTGACCTGCGCCTTCATCAGCTTTATTATTATCCGGCTCTGCGACGTTTTCTACATTACCGTTTTCCTGCTGAAGCTGAAGTTCTTCGGAACCGTTATCGCCGTTCTCCGTTCCTTCGGAAAAATCTGCCGGCAATTCTCCGCTGATACTGCCATCTGCTGTCTGAATATCCTCACTGCCAGCTTCCGTTGCTGCATTGTCAGAAATATTCTTATTTGTGTCAAAATCTCCATCTGTGCTTCCATCTGAAAATGTGTCTTCAGTTGAATTTTCCGATATTTCCTCATCCCCCGGTGCCTCTGATACATCCACTGCTTCTACAGCACCTGACTCTATTTTTGTCCAGGATGCCTGTGATGCAGGAACCACACTGCCATCGTTATCCAGCACAAGCGGATCCAGATCCTGTTCTGGCATATTTTCCTCTTCTTCAAGCTCCTCCTGCTGCTGCATTGCAGCTTCCTGAGCCCGAAGTTCATCCAGAGGATTTTTCACGTTTACAGTTATATTTTTTACATTTTTTCCGACAGACACTGTCTTGGCTGCCGTCGGAAAAGAAACTCCTGTGATTCCCAAAGCAGCAGCAAGGATACAGGCCATTATTTTTCGTTTCATATTCCATCCATCCTTTCCTGTCTCCTTTATTATCCTTTCTTTTTCTTCAAAAAGCAAGATTTACCCTGGATTTTTTCACTAAAAAAGGCTGCTGTGCCGCCGGTAAACCGGCAGCCACAACAGCCTTTAAAACTTCTGATCTGATCGGATTATTTAAGTGTAACCTTAGCTCCCTCAGCCTCAAGTTTAGTTTTGATGTCCTCAGCCTCAGCTTTGGATGCGCCCTCTTTAACAACCTTCGGAGCACCATCAACGATAGCTTTAGCCTCTTTAAGTCCAAGACCTGTAACCTCACGAACAACTTTGATAACTTTAACTTTGTTCGGGCCTACCTCTGTAAGCTCTACGTCAAACTCATCTTTCTCCTCAGCTGCCTCGCCTGCTGCACCTGCTGCTGCTACAACAACACCTGCTGCTGCGGAAACACCGAACTCTTCCTCACAAGCTTTTACAAGGTCATTTAACTCTAATACAGATAATTCTTTGATTGCTGCAATAAATTCTTCTGTTGTTAATTTTGCCATTTTAATTTCCCTCCATTTAAAAATTTTAATTAAATATCATGCGGCCATTATGCCGCCAATTGCACGTTGCTGTAATTACTCAGCAGCTGCTGCGTCAGCTCCGCCATTCTGCTCTGCGATCTGATTAAGCACACGAGCGAAGTTGGTGATCGGAGACTGGATGCTTCCAAGCAGTTTTCCAAGAAGTTCCTCTCTTGAAGGAATTGTGGACAGTGCCTGAATTCCGGCCTGATCATTGTAGTTACCCTCAACTACACCTGCGATCAGCTCCAGTGCCGGGAACTGTTTTGCATATTTAGCAAGAATTCTTGCCGGAGCAGTTGCGTCTGTCTCGGAGATAGCGATCGCATTTGTGCCATGTAAATGCTCACTGAGGCTCTCAAATGCTGTACCCTCGAATGCACGACGCATCATGGTATTTTTGTATACCTTGTACTGAACACCAGCTTCTCTTAACTCTTTACGAAGAATTGTATCCTGCTCAACAGTAAGACCGCTGTAGTTTACAAGTACAACAGACTGTGCGTCTTTAATGCTGTTAGAGATCTCTTCTACGATTGGTTGTTTCAGTTCTACTTTTGCCATGAAATGGTACACCTCCTTATAGATTTTGTATACCGCCGTCGCAATAAGTCAATCCGTTAAAAAAAGACCTTACTGCTTCGCAATAAGGCCTTGTGTAATCTTAACTCAGAATACTTGGACCTCGGTAGGCGTTTTGATCCTTATGCCTTACGGCACCTACTGTCTTCGGCAGCGTTCTTAGGTACAATACCATAACAGTGCCGGGTGTGTCAAGTATTTTTTAAGATTTTTTCAAAATTATTTAGTACCAAAAATACGGTCTCCGGCATCTCCAAGTCCCGGGCAGATGTAAGCGTTCTCATTGAGCTCTCTGTCAAGGGAACCACAGTAGATCTGTACATCCGGATGTGCCTCGTGAAGTCGTTTCAGTCCTTCCGGTGCTGCAATGATGCACATAAACTTGATATTCTTTCCGCCCTGTTTCTTAACAAAATCAATAGCAGCCTCGCCGGAACCGCCTGTTGCAAGCATCGGGTCAACGATTACTGCAATACGCTCATCAATGGATTCCGGAAGTTTGCAGTAGTACTCATGCGGCTCATGTGTCTCAGGATCTCTGTAAAGACCTACATGTCCCACTTTGGCAGATGGCACCAGTGTCAGGATACTGTTTACCATTCCAAGACCTGCACGGAGTACCGGGATAACAGCCAGCTTCTTACCGGCGATCATAGGTGTCCTGCATGTCTCGATCGGTGTCTCCACTTCCACTTCCTCTGTAGGAAGATCACGAAGTGCCTCGTATCCCATAAGGATGCCGATCTCCTCCACCAGTTTACGGAACTCATTTGTTCCTGTGTTCTTGTCACGGAGCATTGAAATTTTGTGTTTGATCAGCGGATGATCCATAATATAAACATTTTCCATTGTGATTTCCTCTCTTGTTCCGACGCAGCCGATACGCCTGCCACATCTGTGATTTTTTATCTTATTACATTATAATATATATAGTGTTTTTCCAAAAGGGGGAGTTTTACTTTTGAAGTTTTAATTCTCCGTCTCCGGCAGCAATAGCCTGATCGATCGCCCAGGCAACTCCAAATTCCTGGTTGGTCTTTGTTATATATTTTGCCACCTCTTTGATCCCGGGAACGGAATTTCCCATGGCTACCGTGGCGCCGAAATCCATAGACAGCATGGAATAATCATTAAAGCTGTCCCCAAGCACCATTACCTCATCCATTGTATATCCAAGAGATTCTATATATTCCTTCAACACAGGACCTTTCTGGGCTCTGACTTCCGTCACCTCCTGGTTCAGGATAAAGGAAGATGCCACCGCAAGCTCAGGATTCTGTCCAAGCTTCTCCCCGATCTCCTGAAGCATGTCCACATCTCCTGCAAAAATAAAGATCTTGTACACAGGCGTCTCACATTCTTCCAGAGAACGGATATCTGAGATTCCTCTGGTATTTCCGGCAATCTGCAGGAACTGAGCAGAGTTACGGATCTTTTCATCGCTGTCATTTTTGTCCATATGGAAAAGTCTTATCTGGCGGATAATACCCTCCTCGATCTCCTTCTTAGTTCCAAGCCGGTAATCATACCTGTCTGTAAAAAATATAACAGATACAGGATATTCTTTAAGTTCCTCATAGACCTCCTCGCAGAGATCAATGGGGATCGGCGTACGTTTCACTACTTCTCTCTGTGGGTTTCTCACCTCTGCTCCACTGCTTAAGATGTAATCACAGGTAATATCTGTATCCTTCAGTGCGTCCATGGCTCCACGGAAATTACGTCCTGTAGCCACCATAAAACGGATTCCCGCATCACAGGCACGTTTAATGGCAACCTGAGTTTCCGGTGCGATCTTATGGTCATCCCCAAGAAGGGTTCCGTCCATATCACTGGCGATCACTTTTATCATAAGTTCCTTCTCCTTTGAGCATTTTAATCTTCTGTGAGAAATTATAGCTTACAGGAACCGGAATTACAAGATGGGACAGATAAAGCGGGCATTTATATTCCCCTTTGCTGCCACCATGTCCTGTGATATAATTCTTTGCATATATTTTCTTATTATATTATTTCATTCTGATGGAGGAATCATGCTAAAAAAATCATATATATACCGGACCTTCACCCGGCTTTTATCTGTCACGCTGCTGATCAGTTTCTGTTTTCTTTTTGCCGGATGCGAACAAACCCAAACCAACACTGATGAGCAGGAACCTGTCAGTGTTTCTGATTTTAAACTGAACACAGTTGTTGATATCAAGATCTATGATTCCAGGGACAGATCTCTCCTTGATGACTGTCTCTCTCTCTGCGACAGATATGAGCTTGTTTTCAGCCGTACCAATGAAGACAGTGAACTGTACAGACTGAACCACAGAGAAGACCAGGGCCAGGAATCCGGCAGTTTTCCTTATAAGATAAGTACAGATCCTGATTCACAGAAGGAAACCTGGATGATTTCCCCCCAGCTTGCAGATCTTCTGGATGAAGGACTTGCCTTTACCAAGGAATCCGGAGGTGCTTTTGATATTGCCATTGCGCCTCTTACCTCTCTGTGGGATTTTACCGCAGAAGATCCCCAGGTACCGGCAGACAATGATATCCAGACAGCACTGCCACTGTGCAGCTCTGATGGCGTAGAGCTTAACGGGCAGAAGCTTACTCTTCCTTCTCCCGACACTGCCTTTGACGTAGGGGCTATTGCCAAAGGCTATATTGCCGACCGCATCAGTGAATACCTGAAAAAAAGCGGCGTAAAAAGTGCCATCATCAATCTGGGCGGCAATGTTCTCTGTATTGGAGGACGGCCTGACGGAGAGCCATTTAAGGTTGGCGTTCAGAAGCCTTTTGCTGACCGCAATGAAACGGCTGCTGTAGTGGATATCAACGGACGTTCAGTTGTTTCTTCGGGAATCTACGAACGCTGCTTTAAGCAGGACGGAAAACTCTATCATCACATCCTGGATCCACACACCGGATATCCTTATGATAACGGTCTGATCTCCGTCACTATCATTTCTGACCGTTCCGTGGACGGCGATGCCTTAAGCACCACCTGCTTTGCACTGGGCCTGAAAAAAGGTCTTGCCTTCGCAGAAAAAAAAGGTGTCCAGGCTGTCTTCATCACCAAAGACTATGAGCTTCACTATACAAAAGATTTCCAGAAAAAAATAAAAGTTTCACAGGTCGACTGATCTGTGAAACTTTTATCTGTGATAGTATCTGCTGCTCTTTTTAATTAGGTGTGATCATATCCGGCCAGGACAGGATTTCCCTAGAGATGATCTCTTCGTAATCACCTTCCACATCCTCACTTCTTCCGGCTGCAAACACATTGGTCTCAGCACCCCATACACTGTCCTCATACTCCCATACGTGGAACTTCAGCCCGCGGAACATAAAATCAATGCTTCCGCAGCCATCCTCTTCCGTATACTCAAATGGGATCTTCTTGGTATTCAGTGCTTCCTGCACTTTCTGTAAACGCATATACTCTCGCTCCTTCCACGCCGAAAATCTTTCTTTATATCAAGTATAGCATGTTGTGATTTTCGACACAAGGAAAGGATGAAAGTGGCTGTGAGCTACGGATATCTCAGGCCCAGTAGAGTCTCATTCCAAACTCATGGCTCATACGGTCCGGATGCCCATCAACTCTTGAAAGCAAAGTACAGATATCCTGATAGGTATTCTTTGCCATACATTTACCGCTATTATCAGAAAGAATTAGTGTAAGGTTCCACTTCTTGCCTTTTCCGTATTCTTTCTCAAAGGTTTTTACCATGACACGGCTGTCTGCCGGAACTTCTGCTTTAACACTTCCCTTTTCCACCAGTTCTCCGTTCAATGTTTCTGTAATGATCCATGTAAGTTCACACTCTCCCAGAGCTCCATCTGTATCATTTACAATATACAGACTGTCCAGATAATCTTTGTGCTTTGCAAAAGCACCCACTGGTGCGTTGCTTTCCAGTATAGCCTGAAGACCCTTTTTGGGAATTCCCCACCAGTCATATAATCCGTAGAAGCTCTGAGGACACAGATCGATAAACATAAACTGTATATATCCTGAGCAAGGTTCATATTTCTGGATCCTGTAATGCTCTGTATAATATTTCAGAAGCTTATACTGATATTCCTGGATCTTCGGGATATCATCCACCAGTTTTTCCAGACGATGATATACCTCCGGAACAGTTTTCAGATTTTCACTGCTGCCCGGTGCATCAAATCCGTACTCTGTATTCAGCTTTTCTGTCTGCTCATAAATATCTGCATATTCTCCACCGCATAAAGAACCCAGATAATTATGGCTGTCCCCGCTAAGCAGATCGTCTTCGCAGAAAGAACCCTTGATGATCGGTCTGCCCGGATCCATCTTCTGTACTTCCCTGTACAAAGCAGGTCCCGGATTTTCCTCCATAAATCTCCTTCTCACATTTCCATCCGGATCAATACATCCCGGTTCATTCATAATGATCCAGCAGATCAGAGACGGATGATGCTTCAGAAGTTTCACATTTTCTCTGTAAACATCTGCAAATCTCTGCGCCCATTCATCTGTTGAAGGATGCGTCCAGTTGTACTCCGAATCCTGAAAAACTGCAATTCCCAGCTCGTCACACAGATCATAAAAAACTTCCTGCTCTGTGTGGACATGTACTCGTACCAGATTAAAACCTGCCGCCTTTACATTAAGAAGATCTCTCAGGTACCGTTCCTTTGTCATTGCAGAAATATAACAATCCGGAAAATAAGAGGTTCCTCTTATATACAGTTTCCTGTTATTAAGCCAGAATCTTGTTATTTTTTCATTACGCTCAATCTGAATGTCCCGAAAAGCAAAATTCGTTGTTCTGCTGCTCAGTATGTCTTTTCCCCTGCTTAACGTAAGTTCTGCCTGATACATCCAGGGATAACCATGATCCCATGTGGACCACAGTCTGACATCTTCCACTTTAAGCTCACATTTAAAACCTGTCTCTGCTTTCTCTGCCATTATCTGAACAGTTTTTTCTGTCTTTATAAGACCGGACTCTTTTTCCCGGATCTTTACATTAAAATCATATGTCTCCCCGGATTTCAGACCTCGCGCTTCAGTTTCCACATATACGTCTGCTTTCCTTACATCCGGATCCAGTTCATACTTCAGATCTGTCTGATCTTCCAGAACACCTTCTTCTGTCAGGATCAGTTCCACTTTTCCGTAGATTCCTACAGGATTTACATCTCTCTGGATAAATGTATCAGAATGTTCGTAGGTACCTTTTACCATATTTCTTTTTACCAGGTGGGTTCTGGAATCCTGTGCATCCAGCTCCACCTCATCATCCCATGGAGAACTTACCTTTACAATGAGATAATTTTTCTCTCCAAAAACAAGCTTATCTTTTACATTAAAGGAAAATGGAGCGGAATATCCTTCATGCTCTCCAAGAAATTCTCCGTTAATCCATACTTTTCCATAATAATCAACATTGGTAAATTTAAGGACAGCATCCGTAACTTTCTGATCCGGAACTTCAAACTCTGTTTTGTACCACCAGGGCGCCTGATTGAAATATCTCAGTTCACGCCCGAAATATGGCTGTCTGGCATAGATAAGCTGCAGATGTTTCAGTTCCTCCAGTTCCTCCCATTCAGACACCTGGGAACCTACGGAAGTATCCGCTTCCCTGGCAGCATAAAGCCCGGTCTTTTCCCCTGTATCATGAACATCCTGCAAAATTTTCCATCCTTGTTTCAATTCAATCCTTGTTTCCATTTCAGCCTCCTAACTCTTGACCGCACCTGCAGCCATACCTTCGATTATGTTTTTGTTAAGAATAAAATACACGATCAGTGTAGGCAGGATCGATATTACGATCGCCGCAAATGTACTTCCCCAGTCCACTCTTCCGAACTGCCCCACAAAGTCATTCAGGCCAATTGGCAGAGTTTTCATATCAGAAGATGAGATAAATGTATTGGCATATGTAAATTCGTTCCATACAAAAACAAAATTGTATGTAAGAACTGTCATTGTAGTATTTTTAGCCATAGGTACCACGATCTTGCGGAATGTGGTTCCCATTGTGGCACCGTCAATAACTGCTGCTTCCAGAAGAGAATCCGGCATAAATTTAAAAAATCCGGTGTAAAGATAGATACACATTGGAAGTCCGAACCCGATCTGCGGAAGCACCAGTGCCCAGTATGTATTTCTCAGTCCGATCCTGTTATAAATCTGGAACATGGGTATAAGGCAGGAAAAAATAGGCACCATCATTCCAAACAGGAAAAATGCCATCAGTGCATTGGCATATTTTACCTTTACCTTGCTGATCACAAATGCAACCGGGCATCCCAGGACTACGATGCCAAGAAGTGTGAGAACTGCCACAACCGTACTGTTAAGAAAATATCTTGGAATGGATGAGATCGTCAGTGCGCTGATATAGTTTCCAAGATAAAATCCTGATGGCAGGGCATACTGTGCAGTATATGTCATTTCATCCGGTGTTTTCAGACTGGAGCAGATAACCCAGAAAATAGGGTAGACCTGTATCATGACAAAAATAAGGATCACTACATAGAACACAGCACGAATAGGTATATTTTTTCTTGATTTTATCATTCTGACCCATCTCCTTTCGCCGATCCCAGGCATTTCTGTATAATCCCTACTGCTACCAGACATTCAATGACCAGAAAAACGGACAATGTACTTCCATAGCCAAAGTCAGCCGAATTAAAAGCGGTTTTATACATATAAGTTGCCACCATCTCTGTTGATCTGGATTTATTGTCAAGAATATAGAATACATCAAAGGTTTTCAGACAACCATTTACAAGCATTACAATGACAATGCTGAATATATTTTTCACCAGTGGAAGCTTTATGTAACGATACTGTTGAAAAACATTGCAGCCATCCATTGTAGATGCCTCGATCACATCCTTTGATATGGATACAAATGCGGAATAAAAAATGATCATGTACAGACCACAGTATTTATATCCATCGATCAGGGTTATGGTAATCAGCGCTGTATGGGAATTTGCCAGCAAAGCGATAGGTTCCATTCCCAGTTTTTCCATCACATAGCAAACCAGGCCCTGGGGCTGGACAGAAAGCATTTTGGAAAAAATCTGGCAGATCGCCATAGATGAAATGATACATGGAATAAAATAAATAACCCGCAGAATATTTCCACCTTTGGAAATATGTGTAAGCAAAATTGCCAGGATCAGTCCTGCACATAACTGGAACAAACTTCCCAATACAACAAATTTAAGATTATTTACAACAGCCTCACGAAATGTCTCATCCTGAAACATCCTCACATAATTTTCCAGTCCGATAAACTTCATATCACCGATTCCATTCCAGGAAAAAAGACTGTAACCCATTGACCACAGAATTGGGATGATAACAGTAAGAATATATACGAACAGTGCAGGAAGAACAAACGGTAAAGGCTGGATTTTATTTCTGGGCTTCATATCCTCTCCCCTTTCATACGCAGATGCAGATAAAATTCCGCATCTGCGTATTCTCTCAGTTATTCTTCAGTGTCAAAATAATCAGATGCATACTGTTCTACAGCTTTGTCCATGTTTTCGCAGAACTCTTCAGGAGTTGATTCTCCCATTCCAAGGCTTGCCAACTCTTTTCTGTAAACCTCGTTTGTAGAAGGATCCAGACGAACATCCCAGCACTGGGCAAAAGTGCCGCAGTTCTCAAGATCACTTAAAATCTGCTGTGTAAGCTCCGGAAGCTTCTCCGAATCACTTGGCATCATGGATGGAAGCATATTGAACTCATACATTGCCGTATCAGCAAAATTATCCCATACATAACTGATGAAATCTTTCATCTCATCACTCATGGAATCCTTGAGAATGGCAGTTCCGATTCCACAATTCGCATAGTAATCATTTTCTCCTGTAGCGGTTCCTTCGCTGTCTACAGGAAGTTTGAACATGGAAATGTCATCTTTAAGATTTCCCTCATCATCTGTAAGATCCGGTGTATCCCATGTTCCGGTGTATAACATTGCCGCACCACTGTTCAGAAACAGATCCATCTGTGCGGTAGCATCTGAACTTGTCCATCCTTCACTGAAATACTGGGCTATATCCTGTGTATACTGGGCTGTTGCGATACCTGTCTCAGAATTAAATTTTTCTTTTCCCATTCTTGCATTGTCAATGAAGTCATTTCCTTCCAGTCTGAAAGCCTTAAATGCAGGATAACGCATGATCATGTCGTAATTTCCTGCGGATATCGGGGTCATTCCCGCATCTTTCAGCTTCTTGCACACATCCAGGAGGTCTTCCAGTGTCTGAGGTGTTTCAGTAATTCCGGCTTTTTCAAACATGTCTTTGTGATACCAGAAATACTCTACATTTCCCTGCCAGGTCATAAGGTAATTGCTTCCGTCACTGAGTTTCGGATAATTCAGTGCAATATCAAAGAACTTGTCTTTGATACCCAGTTCATCATAAAGGTCATCCACACTGTAGATCAGATCCTTTTTGCAAAGTCCTTCAAAAAATGCCTCCGGATCTGCGTCAAACCAGTCCGGCAGCTCATTGCTGGATGCAAGGATCTTGATCTTCTGAAGATATGTTTCTCTGTCTGCAATAGACTCTACATTGAATTCAAAATCCGGGTGATCTTTTTTATAATCTTCTGCAAGCTTCTTCAATGTTTTCAGTGCCGCATCTGTTTCGCCCCTGGCACTGATATAATTGATCACAAGTGGTTCGGAATCCTCTTTTTTATCTGCCCACACATTCATCATGCTGAATGAAGAGAGACACATCATTGTGGCAAGTGTAGCAGCCATCACTTTTTTTAATTTCATTTTCGTCCTCCTTTTGGTACATTTCTATTCATCCGGATTGAATATTTTGTTCCGCTTTCCTTATCGATGAGACCATTATATTAAATCCGTCCGGAAAAATACATGGAAAATCTTCGCTGTACCTGGAATATTTTCTCCAATCTTTCCCCCACACTTGTGAGAATTTTTCCCTTATTATATAATGTAGCCAATAAAACCAGAGGGGGGATTCCATGATAGAAAATCTGAAAAAAAAGGTGTTTCACTTATTTTTAGGAATCAGTCTGAAACGCAGGCTTTTTATTACATATCTGCTGCTCAGTTCTCTGATACTCATGCTTACTTCCGTGTTTTTTTATACTGCATCCAAAAAAGTACTGATCAAGCGTGCCGCACTTTCCAGTCAGCAGCAGCTATCCCTGATCACCAGCAACCTTGGAGAAAAGATCGATAATATATCAAACTATGCCATCACCCTTTCCATCAACAGCAATATCGCCGATGTTTTAAAAGAAAATCCCACAGTTCCCGAAAACACACTGGAACATTTTCTGGTAAATTCCGAGCTTACAGACCAGGCCCAGCGTATCATCGGACTTCACAAAAACATCTATGCCTGGGATATCCTGGATACAGAAAACCACTGGTTTCACAGCAGTACCACAGAAACAGATCAGCTTGATTCCATTTTAGGTCCCGAAGTCCTTGACAGCCTTCAGACTAATCTGGCCTTTCAGTTTCTCGGACCCTTCCAGATAAGTGGGGAGCCAACCTTTGTAGCCTTAAAAAGTATTACAAACATTGATAACACCAAATATCTGGGCGCCCTGGTCCTTCTGATCAGAGAAACAAATATTTCCTCTGCATTCCGCGACCTTCCGGACAGCTCTTCCAGGGATTTCTATATTACTGATGAAAATGGACAGATACTTTCCTCTTCTTCATCCGGAGGTATTTATAAAGACTTCTCATCCTATACAAAAATCAGTTCAGAGAATTATAAAACCCTGACAGAAACCGACAGGCAGTTTTTTTCCGTAGACGGCACTGACACTCTTTTTATCTGCAAATCCTATCCTGACCTGAACTGGAATGTGATCAACCTGATTCCTCTGGAAAGCCTGACTCTGGATCATATGGTGATCCTGCACAACATTCTTCTGATCAGCATTGTAGTGTTTATTTTATCTGTATTTTTTTCCATATTATGTACAGGTACTGTCACCGCACCTATACAGAAACTTGTAGAAAAAATGAAATCTGCGTCTGCCGGAAAGCTGAATATTTCTGCCAGTTACTCTTCAAATGATGAACTTGCAGTTCTCTATAACCAGTTTAACCTTATGATGCAGAAGATCCAGACATTACTTAACGATATCTATGAGGAACAAAATGCCAAACAGAAAATGGAAGTACGTCTTTTACAGTCCCAGATCAATCCCCATTTTCTTTATAATACTTTAAACACCATCAAGTCTCTCATAGAACTTGACATGAATGATACTGCAGTAAAAGCAGTGTCTTCCATGTCATCTTTCTACAGAAACTCTCTTTCAAAGGGACAGTTTATCATTCCTCTGCGCCAGGAGCTGCTTCTTACAGAACAGTATCTTTATATCCAGAATCTGCGGTATATGGATTTTGTTGATTACGAGATCACCTATGAGCCGTCCTGGGAGGATCATGGGGCAGAGATACCCAAGCTGACCATACAGCCTGTTGTGGAAAATATTTTTGTCCACGGACTTACCAGCCAGATATGCCATATTCACTTAAATGTTTCTATCAGAAATGGTACCATCTGTATTTCTGTTTCTGATAATGGTTCCGGTATCCCGCCGGAAAAACTTGCCGAACTTAACCGTTCTATCAGAGACTTCAAAACTGCCCGACATTCTTTCGGGCTTCCAAGTATCAACCACAGGATTGCTCTTCTCTACGGTGAGAATTACGGACTCACCATCGAAAGTTCACCTGAAAAGGGAACCACTGTAACCATAGTAATACCTGACAAAAAAATCTGATTGAGGGGGAAATATAAATTGAAAACACTCGTAATTATTGACGATGAAATTTTTTTCAGAAAATCTCTGATCAATTTTCTTGAAAAACAAAACATTTATAACATTGCAGGGGAAGCTAATAACGGACAGGCCGGAATCCAGCTTATTGAAAATGTCAAACCCGATATTGCCCTTGTGGATATATCCATGCCGGTTATGAGCGGTCTGGATATGATTGCAGCTCTTGGAACAGACTGTCATACCAGATTCATCCTTTCCACAGGATACGAAGATTTTGACTATGCCAAAAAAGCCATCTCTCTTCAGGTCCGCGGATACCTCCTGAAGCCACTGGATCACCGGGAGCTTATGGAGACACTCCAGAAAGTAAGTGACGAGATCGATCAGGAAAATTCCAGAAACAGTTATGTGAATAATTATTTTCAGTTCCGCGATCTGTATACACGACAAATGCAGCTTAATTTCTTCCAGAAAGTGATCAGTGGAACAACCATTTCCCCGGATGATCTGGAAAAAATTCCGGTTCATAAAACTTCCGATTATCTTACCATTCTTATGGAGATCCACAATGCCAATCCGGAAATATGGGATGAAAAAGGTGATTTTTCTCTGCTCCACACCATCCTGGAAAATATATGCAGGGAAATCTTACAGCCTGTGTGCAAAGAGCTTATTTACATTGACTATTCTCAGATGAGACAGTATATCATCATGGAAAAAAGCTCTGATTTTTCTTTTACCGATCTGGAACAATCCTGTCTCAGACTTGCCGGGATATATGATAATATCGCACAGATTTCCACTTTTTTCTGCTGTGGAACACCTCATGAAGGCGTGGAAGGAATCCGCTATTCCTATGAAGAGGCTCTTTCTGTTTTTCATAACAGAACTGCGTCTTCTTCCGGATTTCTTTATTTCACGCCCCAGTCCCATTCCGGTGATTTTACATTAAAGCCTCTGGTTTATAATGATATCCTGATCTTTCTGCGCCAGCAAAATTCACCGGCTCTCTGTAAATATATTGATGAATATTTCAACGATATCATCACCAAAAAAATCCATATCCGGCAGACCTGGAGTGTAGCTGCTGCTTTTCTTACTGTACTTGACGGTTTTATCACGGAGTGCAGTCAGCGTGAAACGCTTTTTCCTCTTCTGGAAAACGCCCTGAATACTTACCAGAACTGCCAGAGTGCCCTGCAGTTAAAACAACTGCTCCAGTCTACCTGCAAGGCAGTTCTGGATTCTCTTGCTGATGAAAAAAATCCGCGGAAGTCAGCTCTTGTATCCCAGGTTCAGGAATATATCTGTCTGAATTTTAATCAGCCGGATCTTCGTCTTGAAACCATTGCTTCCCATTTTTTTGTCAATCCCCAGCATCTCTCTACTGTATTCAGTCAGGAATCCGGAGTTACACTTACCTCATATATCAATGTCTGCCGCATGAAAAAAGCCAGACAGTTTCTTCTGGAAGACAGCCCTTCCATTCAAAATGTAGCTTCTTTATGCGGATTTTCTGATTCCGGATATTTCAGTAAATGTTTCCGGAAATATTACGGGATCTCTCCGAAAAATTTCGTATCCCTGACTGAAGAGAATAGTTATTAAAGCGGACATTCAGATTCTGTTGATGTTTTTATTTCTTTAAAGTGTAACGATCCACCACTTTATCTTGTTAAAATAATGTTTTATTTTAACATATGTTTTATGCAAAATGCAAGTTCTTTTTATTGTGCAATATCGAGGAATGTGTTAAGATAAAACTTGCGACTTTATACAAATAGCAGTTTACCAAACTGCAACAATGAGGTGAGTTATGAAAGAAAGAGAAAAACTTGGATCCCGTCTGGGATTCATTCTGATTTCTGCTGGCTGTGCCATCGGAATCGGAAACGTCTGGAAATTCCCTTACATGGCCGGACAGGGCGGTGGCGGCACATTCGTACTGTTTTACCTGATCTTCCTGGCCCTTCTTGGACTTCCTGTTATGACTATGGAGTTTTCTGTTGGACGTGCCAGCCAGAAGAGTCCTGTCAAAGCATATTACGCACTGGAAAAACCAGGACAGAAATGGCACATCCATGGATATATCACTCTGATCGGATGTTATCTCCTGATGATGTTTTACACCACTGTTACAGGCTGGATGCTGAATTACTTCTATATGACAGCCACCGGTAAATTCCAGGGACTTGATTCCGACGGTGTTGCAGGACAGTTTACCAACATGCTTGGCCAGCCCGTTACTATGGGATTCTGGATGATCGTTGTTGTTATTGCAGGTGTTTTTGTCTGCTCCCGCGGTCTTCAGAACGGCCTTGAAAAAGTTACCAAGGTTATGATGATCTCTCTTCTGGTGATCATGGTTGTTCTTGCCATCAACAGTTTTACCATGGATGGTGCCAAAGAGGGACTGAAATTCTACCTGATCCCGGATTTCGAGCGTATGAAAGAAATCGGTATTATTTCTACCATTACCGGTGCTATGAACCAGGCATTCTTTACTCTCAGCCTTGGTATCGGTGCTATGGCTATCTTCGGAAGCTACATCGGAAAAGATCATGCACTGCTTGGTGAATCCATGAATATTGCGCTTCTGGATACTTTTGTTGCGATCACCTCCGGACTTATTATTTTCCCGGCATGTTTCACATTCAATGTTGACCAGACTTCCGGACCGAGCCTGATCTTCATCACACTGCCGAATATTTTCAACCACATTCCGCTTGGAAGACTGTGGGGAAGCCTGTTCTTCATCTTTATGTCATTTGCAGCTTTCTCTACCATCCTGGCTGTATTTGAAAATATTATTTCCTGCGGTATGGAGCTTACCGGCTGGAGCCGAAAAAAATCCAGTCTTGTAAATGCCATCGCCATCATCCTTCTGTCTCTGCCATGCGTACTTGGATACAATGTATGGTCCTGGGACTGGCTCAAGGTATTCGGCGGCGCAATTCTCGACCTTGAAGATTTTCTGGTAAGCAACATTCTGCTCCCGCTTGGTTCTCTTGTATACCTGCTTTTCTGTGTTTCCAAACGGGGCTGGGGCTGGGAAAACTTCACAAAAGAAGCCAACACCGGAAAAGGCATGAAGATCCGGAAATGGATGCGCGGATACATCACTTATATCCTGCCGCTGATCATTCTGTTTATCTTCTTCTTTGGTCTGTACGATAAGTTTTTTGCATAAAATAAAACACCCCTGACGGATATCGTATGTGATTTACACACGCGATTTCCATCGGGGGTGTTTTTGTTGAGTCAGGCGGATATTCACAGCCTGCATTCTTCCCGATACAAGCAAGTCCCCTCACCGCGTATTGCTTTTCGTAATTGAAGCAGGGAACTTACTTGATTCGGTTAAGAATTTTACCTGCCTAGCAGCTCCAGTACTTCCTCTCTGCTGATCAAAGCCTGGCCGATTCCCTCGCCGCTTAAGATCTCATCAGCCAGTTCCCGTTTTCTTTCCTGAAGAGCCCGGATTCGTTCTTCTATGGTGTCTTTCATAAAGAGGCGGTAGACACTGACAACGTTCTGCTGACCGATGCGGTGGGCGCGGTCTGTGGCCTGGTTCTGCACGGCAAGATTCCACCAGGGATCATAATGGATCACGATATCTGCCGCAGTAAGATTTAAGCCTGTTCCTCCTGCTTTCAATGAAATGCAGAAAACAGAAGTATCATCCTCATTAAATGCATGTACCATCTGCGCCCGTTTTTCCTTGGAAGTCGATCCGGTCAACATATAAAAAGAAACTTTTGCTTTTTTCAGACGGACAGCCAGCACATCCAGCATGGTAGTAAACTGGGAAAACAACAAGAGCTTATGTCCGCCATTCACCGCATTCTGAACCAACTCCATGCACATCTCCAGCTTGGAAGAATTCCCTTTGTATCCTTCATATACAAGTCCCGGATAACAGCAGATCTGCCGCAGCCTCGTGATCTCTGCAAGGATCTGCAGTTTAGAAGTGCGAAACTCCGCATCCGACTGCATCCCAAGCATCAGGCGAAGCCGTTCCGTATGGGCCTCATACAGCTCCTTCTGCTCGCTTTCCAACGGGGAAAACATATCTTTTTCCAGCTTATCCGGAAGATCCTTCAGCACATCCCTCTTCAATCTCCGCAGCACAAAAGGACGGATCATTTTCTGCAGACGCTCCATCGCATCGGAATTGCTGTACTGCACAGCTGGAAGCTCTATTTCCTTGCGGAATTTCTCATAAGAATACAAAAATCCCGGCATCAGAAAATCAAAAATACTCCACAGCTCACTAAGCCTGTTCTCCACCGGTGTACCGGTCAGCGCAAGCCTGAATTCCGACCGAATCTCTTTCACAGCCTTTGCCACCTGAGTTCCGTGATTCTTGATATACTGCGCCTCATCAATGATCTGCACAGCAAAATCCAGGTTCTGATAAGCCTTCAGATCCCGTTTCAGAAGGTCATAGGAAGTGATCAGAACCTCCCGTTCTCCCGCATTTTTGATCAGTGCTTTCCTCTCCTTCACATCACCAGTCACAACGGTAGCCGGAAGTCCCGGCGCAAAACGTTCGATCTCGTTCATCCAGTTAAACACCAGCGAAGCAGGCGTTATCACAAGGGCACGTCTGTTTTCTCCCGGCGCAGATTCCTGAAATTCTGACCAGAGAAATGTGATCACCTGGAGGGTTTTTCCAAGTCCCATATCATCTGCCAGGATCCCTCCAAACTGATTATGCTTCAGAGTTTTGATCCAGTAAAAGCCCTCTTTCTGATAGCCCCGGAGGATTTTTTCCTGCTCCCTGGGAATCTGAAATTTATGTTCTTCCATTGTCTGCATGTTCCGGATCAACGCACGAAAGGCATTGTCCTTCTCTACCTTGATCAGATCGCCGCCCTTCAGCTGACTGTCCAGATACATAGCACGATAGGCCGGAACCTGAGTCTTTCCTTTTTTCAGTTCACGATCACTGATCTGCAGTCCATTTTTCAGAGCAGAAAGCTCCCTGAGCTGACCATCGGAAACATCCAGAAAGCTGCCATCCTTCAGACGAAAATATTTTTTCCTGCGATCGTACCTGGAAAGAATATCAAAAAGCTGCGCCTGATCCATCCCCTCCACATCCAGATCCAGGTTCAGAAGTCCGGCTGACAGAGAAACGCCAAGACGGATGTTTGGCAGCTTTGTCACCCGCATCTGTTTGATGGACTGGGAAATATAGACAGCTGCAACTTTCTGCATGGCAGGGATCCCTTCAGTAAGAAGCTGGTAGAGCTTTTCTTCGGAAGCTTTCACACTGTCGGGCTTCCCTGAACCTTCCCTGCACAAAGATTCCAGTTCCTCGGCACGACAATCCAATGCCAGCTCCATCCGCTGGTCATCATATCCGTTAAAATATTTTGACAGCAGCGCAAACACACCAAGCTCTCCCGGAATATCCCTGGTGCGGGCAGACACATCTCGGTCAAAAACCGAAAATTTATCCTTCCCGTAAACAGAAAATGCCTTACAGGTGATCCAGTCACGCTCCGGCGCATCCAGATAGATCTCATATGCAGCCTTGTAGCATTCAAGACCTGTTTCTTCCGGGAAATCCCTGAGATCACAGTGGAAAAATTTTTTCAGGGAAGGAAGCAGCTCACGCACAAACGCAGGCACATCCGGTTCATCAATAAAGCCTCGGCCTGCAGGAAGCCGCTCCAGACAGGCAACAAATTCCTCCACTGCTCCAAGCTTCTGCCTGGAAACCAGATATACCTTCGCATTATCAAAATACATATGATACCGTATGCCTGTCACACTGTATACCGGCGCGATCTCAAGAGATAACCCCTGATCCTTCTTCCGGATCATCAGCGTCCTGTCCGGAATTTCTCTGACAGAATGCCATGTTGTCTCCGGATCATTGTTCATTTTGAACTTGAAACTTTTTTCGCCAAGTATAAGAAGCAGATCCTCAAGTTCTTTTCTATCAACGGTAAGATCCCTCACCTTTTCCACAGCTATATTCTTCAGCTGTTCATATCTGGACATGTAAGTGCCATGATGATTCTCGACCCATTCCCGGATAAAGGACAGCACGCTTCTGGATCCTTCTGAAAAGGCTTCATCGGAATGGATAAATTCTAGATTTTTTCCATAAGAAACCTTCTCATTATGATCCAGATTCCACACAAAGGCCAACACATCCTTGAGGATATATTTTTTCTCACAGCCAACGCGGAATTCCACGGTAAAACAATTTCTCACAGAATTAAATTTCAGGCAGGTTTCCAGCTCCACCCTGCCAAAATACGGATCCCCGGAAAACGGAAGCATACGGCTGTATAGCTGACGATTAAGGAGGCTTTTCAGCTCAACGGTGGTTTTCGTTGCAGGCTGCCCTGGTCCGGATAAAGCAGCCGGAAATGCTGTTCCGCTGAATAACTCTGCCTGCTTCTGTTCCTCATCCTGCTGTCTGCGGATTTCCACACGCTCATAGGCCTTACGGTCTCCATATTCCAGAAGCACTGCCACGCAATGCTTACAGATCCCGGAATAGCTGCGAAAGGCCGGGCAGTCACAGTATGCTTCTTTTATGCGGTCCGCTTCTGTATCATACTGAAAGCCTGTATTGTATACATTACGCCCACTTCCCTTCACTGCTGCAGATATTTTATCCACAGCTCCTTCCGACTTAATATCCAGCGACTGGATTCTCTTTCCGGTACGATAAATATCAAGACCTCTCTGATATGCCATTGTATTACAAAGTGCCCGTATGGCTGTTCGTTTAAGCATGTATCTTTCCCTTCTTTTCTTATCGCGTTTCTTCCATTATAAAAGGAGACCTGCACTGTGACAAGTCTCCTTATAGTACTCATTGATATCTCATTCCTGATCTGCCTATAGCATTTCCATAAAATCCCGCATCAGGTTCAGCTGCTCTGAAATGAATTTCTGCATCAGACGTTCCCGTCATACGTTGGTACAGATAACTTTCTCAGCAGGCTTTCCTTCTTGCTTCATCCTCTTTCCGCTCTTCTCCGACTTCTGTCATCAGATACGGATCAAGAACCTCTTCCAGCTCTTTCTCAGTCATGATCCCTTGTTCCAGAACAAGTTCCCGGACAGATTTACCGGTTTTTACTGCAGTTTTTGCGATGGTTGCAGACGCCTTGTAGCCAATATGCGGGCAGAGAGCCGTTGCGATTCCTGCACTGCTTTCCATCAGGTCTTTGCAGTGTTTGCGGTTTGCGGTGATTCCTGTGATGCAGTTTACGCTCAATGTATCCACTGCTTTTTCCAGAGTCGTAATGGATTCAAAAAGATTACAAAATACAACCGGCTCAAAAGCATTCAACTCCAGCTGTCCGGCTTCTGCTGCCATGGTAATGGTGGTATCATGTCCTACGATGTGGAAAGCAACCTGGCTTACTACCTCCGGAATGACCGGATTTACCTTACCTGGCATGATGGACGACCCATTCTGCTTCGCCGGAAGGTTGATCTCCCCAAATCCGGTTTTCGGGCCGGAGGACATCAGTCGAAGATCGTTGCACATCTTGGAAAGATCCACCGCACAGGTTTTTACTACACCGGATACGGCAACAAAGCCGTCCAGATTTTCTGTTGCGTCAAAAAGGTCCTCGGCCTGTTTCAGCGGATAACCTGTAATCTTTTCCAGATTTGGCACGATCTTATAAAAATAAGAGTCGGAAACGTTGATAGCAGTTCCCACTGCAGTTCCTCCAAGGTTTACGGTGTACATTTCCCTGTGAGCCTTTTTGATACGTTTCCTGTCTCTGGAAACCATGGACGCATAACCGTGGAACACCTGACCAAGGCGGATCGGAACTGCATCCTGAAGCTGTGTACGTCCCATAGTGATCACATCATCGAACTCCTCTGCCTTTTTTGCAAGCTCCTTCTCAAGTCTTACCAGTGCTTTTTCCAGAGGTGCAAGAAGATCCAGAACGGTAAGCTTACCGGCCGTCGGGATCACATCATTGGTGGACTGCGCCATGTTTACATGATCATTTGGATGGACCATTTTATAGCTACCCTTCGGACATCCGAGGATCTCACCGGCTCTGTTTGCGATCACCTCATTCATATTCATATTTGCGCTGGTTCCGGCACCACCCTGAATGGCATCTACGATAAATTCCTCAGCCAATTTTCCTGCGATCACTTCATCACAGGCTCTGACAATGGCGTCTGCCTTATCCTCCGGAAGAAGCCCTGCATTATTATTAGTGATAGCTGCTGCTTTTTTAATCTGTGCCAGGTTCCTGATAAATACCGGATGAAGCTTTGTACCTGTAATAGGAAAATTCTGTTTTGCCCTTAAAGCCTGAACTCCGTAATAAGCCTCTGCAGGCACTTCCATAGTTCCGATCGAATCTGCTTCCAGTCTTGTTTCTGTTGTCATTTTGTCATCCCTCTTCTTTCTTCTGATCCTGTGCACATCTGATTTGCTCCGCCCTCTGATCTCATTTTTTCAGTCCGACGGATATTCACTGTTTACAAATCATTCTGTTATTTTCATTTTTATCAGCAGCTGTTTTTCTGATGCCTAAGAAACTAACACTTTCTTTGTGGCTTGTAAATACTTTTAATTGAAAACCACGATTATCCGTGTTTTTCAATAGTTTATATTAATCTTTTTAAGAATTTCTTTTATTTTTCTTATTTTTATTAAGTCGTTTCTTGTGTTGTGATAACACACGCAGTATAATCAATACAGAAATACCTATTTTCAATCCACTTCCCTACGCAGCTCTGTACCAGTTACAAATGACATTTTTTCATCGAAAGGAGACATTCTACATGGAACACAAACTCGACAACATCGACCGAAAGATCATCGAAATGCTTCAGAAAAACGCCCGCACTCCGGTAAAGGAAATCGCAAAGGAAGTCTTCCTTTCCTCCCCCGCTGTCTCCGCCAGGATCGAACACCTCGAAAAAAACGGGCTGATCACAGGCTACCATGCCCAGATCAACCCGGTATTTCTCGGTTATCATATAAAAGCATTCATCAACCTGGAAGTAGAACCCAACCAAAAAAAAGACTTTTATCCCTTCATCCAGTCCATCCCAAACGTCATCGAATGCAACTGCGTCACCGGCGATTACTCCATGCTCATCGAAGTAGCCTTCCGCTCCACCATGGAACTGGACCACTTCATCAACGAACTCCAGCAGTTCGGCCGCACCAAAACACAGATCGTATTCTCCACCAGCGTAGAACACAGAGATCTGCCGGTGGAGTAACCACCCTCCCTTGCCGCCTTGAAAAACCAGCCCGTGAGGCGTGTGCTGCCTGTCGCCGGACTCTGCAGGAGGGGAGCTGATTCTTGGCTGGCGGAAATCTGCGTTGTTTTTCAAAAGTCCGCTGTCTGAGCGACGCGAGTTCGGACTTTTGGAAAACGGTTTTAGCAGAATTCCGGCAGCCTAGAAGCCAGCCCCCGACGAAGCCCCGGCGACAGGCAGCACACGCCTCACGGGCGTCCGTATTTCAACAAAAAAAGAACAGCAATGAACCTCAAATCCACCACTGCTCTTCACTCATGTCCTAAATCACTTTCCCATCAAAGCAACAATCTTCTCCTTCAGCTCCCGCGCATTCTTCTTCGGATCCTCCGCCTTCATGATCGCAGAAACAACCGCCATACCACTCATACCGGCGCCCTCAAGCACATCCATATTCCCGGCATTCAATCCCCCGATCGCAACCGCCGGAATCGGAACCGCCTCACAGATATCCTTCAACGTAGAAACCTTGGTAAGGATCGTTACCACCTTAGTAGTAGTAGGATAAATCGCCCCCACACCAAGATAATCCGCACCATCCTCATAAGCCTTCACAGCAGCCTCCACCGTCTTGGCAGTAGCCCCCACGATCTTATCCGGTCCCATCAGCTTCCTTGCCACAGCAACCGGAATATCAGAAGCTCCAACATGCACACCAGCCGCATCACAGGCCAGCGCCACATCCACACGATCATCAATGATCAGCGGCACATTGTAACGATCTGTGATCTCCTTCACCTTAAAAGCCTTATCCAGATACTCCCGTCCACCCTTATTCTTCTCGCGAAGCTGGACCAGAGTCACGCCACCCTTACAAGCCTCCTCAACCGTACGGAGCAAAGACTCCTCCGTATGATAAGAACTATCCGTCACCAGATACAACGTTACATCCAAATCTTTTCTATCCATCCTAATCCCCTCTTTTTCAGTACATTTCAATTTTCAACAGATCCAGCAGCTGTCGATCCGAAAGCCCATAGATCTCATCCAGCAGATTTACCTGAAAGCTTCCCGGACCGCGGGAAATCTTCTCCGCTTCCTCGCCGGCGATACCCATAAGTACAGTACCAAGCACTGCCGCAGCCAGGTAATTCCCGGATCTCCCATTTAATTCCATCTCAACGCCAGACCAGACACCTGCCTCTATACTATCCGTCATCTCTTTCGCAATATTATCTTCGCACCCCGGCAAAAACGCCGCAGTCAGTGCACCGACCATACAGCCGGTTCCTGTGATCCCGGACAGCGCCGCACTGCCATTTTGTACCAGAACAACCCGTTCACCATCCGTAACAAAATCCTGTTTCCCGGTAGCCAGCACGATTGCCTGATTATTTCTGGAAAAAGCCTTAAGCACTTCACTGACTCCATCGATATTTTCCTCAGTCAGAGCATCCTCAACACCCGCATCGATTCCGATCGCATGAGACGGCAGCCCGGAAACAGCCAGAAGCTCTGACATATTTCCCTTCAGCACTGCCGGATGACCGATCCTTAAAAGCTCCCTCGCCAGATCCAGTCTGAGATCACTGCAGGCAACCCCTACCAGATCCAGAAGAACCGGGATCTTATTTTCCATCGCTGTTCTCATAGAACGCTTCATTGACTCGATCCTGGCATCGGTAATATTCCCGAGATTCAGCATCAGCGCACCAGCCGATGCCGTAATACCTGTCACCTCTGCCGGATGCTCCGCCATGATCGGCCTTGCACCTACTGCAAGGACCACGTTGGCACAGTCATGGATCGAGATCGGATTGGTGATGCAATGGATCAGCGGCTTTTCTTCTTTAATTCGCTTTCGCAGTTGTAAAATTCTTTGTCTCATATGTTTTTGAACCCAAAGCTGCCTGGAATTTCACCAGAAGACCTGCTTTACTTAGAGCCTTCAGGAAAATATAGGCAACACATCCTCCCATTGTGGTTGCTGCAAGGAACATCGGCGTATAATAAAATGCTGTCAGTCCGCCTCTTCCCATCAGGAATGCCATCACCGGATAAGAAACCATGGATCCGATGATACCTGTTCCAAAGATCTCACCGATCACCGCGCAGATGATCTTGCCTTTGGAAAGTCTGTAGAACACACCTGAAAGGAATGCGCCAAATACTGCACCGGTCAGTGCAAGTGGCGGGATTCCCATAAACATCATACGGATCACGCCGATCATGGTCGCACAGAGAAGGGAATACCACGGTCCCATCAGAACCGAGCATACGATATTGACAAGATGCGCCGTGGGGCACATTCCCTCAATCCTCAGGATCGGTGAAATAACGACACCGATCGCAACCATCATTGCCAGCATTACCATACGAAGCGTGTGCATCCTTTGTTTTTCCATAGTGTTTTTCCTCCCTGAAATATCAGGCAGAGCCCTGTCAGATCTGGGCAAAAGCTTCCCGTCTGCTGCAGTCTGCCCTTAGATTTTGGCGGTCGAAGTTCCCTTACTTCCTCTCACTCCGAAAACACGGATTCCCATCGCTTACATGATCCTTCCGGAAAAATCCTCCGGAATATCACTCTCCTGCCAGACATTAAGGCGCTCCCCTTCCTGCCCGCTCTTTCGCAGAAGCTCCACATGCAGTCTCTGTCACTTTCACATCCCTACATTGTCAGACCATTCCAGTTCCATTCCTGCATCCGAAAAGAGCGCATCCCATGGAAAACTCCACGGAGACACGCTCTCAGATCACAATCCCTCCGTTGGCATTACCCAAATCAGGTACGGTCGAAGATCTATCTTCCTCTCAGCCTGTCACACAAGCTCCCGCTGGCTCTTTTCTTTTCTGTTTTTCAATATAGCACACACCTATCCCGTTGTCAAACCTCCACTACTTATTGCTCTTTGCACTCCCGCCGGAGACGTTACTGTTCACTCCGTTCTCAGCAACACGCTTCGCGATGCACAGAATTTATGCTAATCGCATAAATTCGCGCGGTATGTCTCGGGTTTTCTGTGACCTTCGCTCACAAAAAACACCTCGCGGAATATTACCAGTGGACAGTAACCCGGAAACTTTCCTAATTCAGTTAAACAATTATTTTGGCATAAAAAACTCCCTGCTTCACTACTTTTCATAGTAAAACAGGAAGTATATAAATCTTATTTTGAGATCTCGTCGATCAGACGCAGCTCCTCAGCTGTAAACGGTGCACAGTGGATCGCTTTCACATTATCAAGGATCTGCTGCGGCTTGGAAGCTCCGATCAGAACACTGGTAACTTCCTTATGCTGAAGCAGCCAGCCAAGTGCCATATCAGCCAGCTTCTCTCCACGCTGGGCTGCCAGATCGTTCAGTCTCCGGACCTGATCCAGACGCTCCGGCGTCAGCACACTTTCCTTAAGGAATCTTCCATCTTTGCGGATACGGCTGTCCTCCGGGATCCCGTTCAGGTAACGGTCTGTCAGCTGTCCCTGAGCAAGAGGGCTGAAGGTGATCAGACCTTTTTTCAAAATGCCGGTGGTTCTCTTGAGACCGTTTTCTTCCACAGTTCTGTCAAAAATGGAATACCGGTTCTGGTTGATCACAAAGGGACATTTCAGATCCTTCAGGATCGCTGCCGCCTGACTTACGGTTTTTCCATCATAATTGGAAAGTCCCACATAAAGGGCCTTGCCCTGCTGAACCGCTGTTGCCAGCGCCCCCATAGTCTCCTCAAGCGGAGTCTCCGGGTCCATTCTGTGATGGTAAAAAATATCCACATATTCCAGACCCATGCGCTTCAGACTCTGGTCAAGGCTCGCCAGAAGATACTTGCGGCTGCCCCAGTTTCCATAAGGGCCTTCCCACATATCATAGCCTGCCTTTGTTGTGATGATCAGCTCATCACGGTATGGCATCAGTTCTTCTTTCAGGATCTTGCCGAAATTCCGTTCCGCACTTCCATAGGCAGGTCCGTAATTATTGGCAAGGTCAAACTGTGTGATACCATTGTCAAAAGCTGTAAAGCACAGCTGCTTCATGTTTTCATAATCAGAAGTATCTCCGAAATTATGCCATAATCCAAGAGACACCTTCGGAAGCATCAGGCCGCTTTCACCGCAGCGGTTGTACTCCATAGTTTCGTAGCGTTCCTTTGCAGGTGTGTACATAAAAAAGACCTCCCATAATGTAGCATGATTTACATTTTCTGTAACTGCTTTTACTATACTTCACCGGCCCTTATTTCGCAAGACGGATCATATTCCAGCTGTGTTTTGCAAAAACTGCTTCCAGTTTTCCGCCATCCAGCTTTGAGCATTCTGCACTGGCTTTTACAGGAACTACATTCTCCGGCTGAGCCTCTGTATTGGCTGCCTGAAGGTCGTCATTATTGAGTACAATATGCTCTACGATCTTATATCCCTCAAACTGTCTCAAGTCACAGGAAACTTCCATATCCTCATCCAGACTCTTATTCACTGCAAAGATCGTCAGCGTATCCTTTTCCTCATCCCAGACACACACAGAATCCAGATATGGCGCTTCGCCATAAGTTTTGCTCTCGTATACCGGTGTGAGAACCTGTGTATTAAGGACGGTTCCTCTTCCAAACACACTTGTCAGCATATACGGATAAAAGATCGTCTGACGCCATGCGCCTGTATCGGATGTCATGATCGGCGCAATAACATTTACCAGCTGTGCCATGCAGGCGATCTTTACACGATCTGCATGACGGAGAAGTGTGATCAACATGCTTCCCACAAGAAGTGCATCCTCAAAGTTATAAACATCCTCCAGCTGATGGGGCGCCTGTACCCATTTTTCCAGCTTTTTATCCTGTTCATTGCTGTGGTACCATACGTTCCATTCGTCGAAGGAAAGATTGATCTGTTTTTTTCCATGCTTCTTTGCTTTTACAGCATCGCAGATGGAAACCACTCCTGAGATAAAATCATCCATGCCCTTGGAGCTTGCCAGAAAATCGGCAGTGTCTCCCGATGCATTTCCATAGTACTGATGCAGGGAAAGATAATCCACCTGATCGTAAGCCTCGTCAAGAACCGTATACTCCCAGGAGCCAAAGGTAGACATTTCCAGACTGGAGCTTCCGCATGCAACAGTCTCAACCTCCGGATCCATAAATTTCATCAGGCGGGCAGTCTCTGCTGCAACTCTTCCGTACTCTGCCGCAGTTTTATGTCCCATCTGCCACGGACCGTCCATCTCGTTTCCGAGACACCATAATTTGATATCATGCGGCTGTTCATAGCCGTGAGCCTTACGGAGATCACTGTAATAGGTACCACCCTTAAAGTTACAGTATTCCAGAAGATTTTTCGCATCCTCCGGTCCTCTTGTTCCCAGGTTTACTGCCATCATCACATCGCTGCCGGCTTTTCTGGACCAGTCCACAAACTCATTGAGTCCAAACTGGTTTGTCTCGATGACACCCCAGGCCAGCTCCGGTCTGGACGGACGCTGAGCTTTCGGTCCGACGCTGTCCTCCCAGCGGAATCCGGATACAAAATTTCCGCCCGGATAACGAACGATCGGTACCTGAAGCTCCCTTACCAGCTCCAGAGTATCCTTCCGGAATCCCTGCTCATCAGAAAGAGGGCTGCCTTCCTGATAAATTCCCTCATAAACCGCACGTCCGAGATGTTCTATAAAAGAACCATAGATCCTTTTGTCTGTTTTTCCGGTGAGGAAATATTTATCCACGATGATCTGCGCTTTTTTCATTGTAAAAATCCTCCTGTAAATTATTATTTTCTGCTGCTACTGCATTTAGCTCTGTTTCCGATTCCGCCGTATATCAGCTCTTACGCCTCTGTTCGCTCACACACTCTCAGACAGACCGGAAATCAACCGTTTCTATGTTTCATTTTACCATCCTGTTCTATCCATACCAGTGATTATCTTCCGAAATAGTTGACTTTTTTTCCGGTAAGATTTATCGTAAAGACAGTCTTACCAGACGGACGTCCCTCTGTCACTTTACTTTATACTTCCAGACAGAAAGTTCTTTACAATGCCACAGTCGGATTGTCTGATCTACGTAATGAAAGGAGCGCAGCATTTTCATGGATTTCACCTTAAATTTCTGCGAATACAACCGTTCCAACTCCGATTACGACAGGATTTTCCGACCGGAGGGAAGCGGAGATTTTCTTTTTCTTTTATTTAAAACACCAATGAAGGTTTATCTGGGCAGTCAGCTTACTGTCACCCGGGAAAATGCCTGCATCTTTTATATTCCGGGAAATCCCCAGCATTATCAGGCTGTGCGAAAATTCCGGAACAGTTATGTCCATTTTTCCTGCGGAGAAAACCTGGCAAAACGGTTCGGACTTCCCTGCAACGAAATTTTTTACCCCAGTGACTGCCAGGAGATCGATCACTGTATCCAGAAGCTGCAGCATGAATATCTGAACAGAGAAGTTTTTTCCCGGGACTACGAGTATGCCCTGCTCTGCCAGCTGATGATCACAGCCTCACGGGAACTCCGCAGTACAGATACAGGCAAGTCTGCAGACTCGGAGCTCTGCAGCCTGTTCCAAAAAATCCGTCTGGAAATGCTTACAAATTACGAAAAGCCATGGACAACAGAAAAGCTCTGCGCCATGGCTAATCTCGAAAAAAGTCAGTTTTATTCCTGTTACCGGAATTTTTTTGACAGTACCCCTCATGCTGACCTGAATCTGCTCCGTCTGGAAAAAGCCAAAAATCTGCTCACCAACGAAGCTCTGCCTGTTCAACAGGTGGCTCTGCTGTGCGGATTTTCAAATCTCTCCCACTTCAGCCGGTACTTCCGAAAGAACTGTGGCTGTTCGCCCAGTGAGTGGGCACGCCGCCCCTGACCAAAAGGATATTCACACTCTGCATTCACTGCGCAGGCAACTTGTCTGATCTGATCACCGTGCCGCATTACACTTCTCATAAGCAAACAGTGCCGCACCAAGCGCACCACAAAGCTGTGCCTCATCACAGATATAAAGCTTCGCCCCCAGCTTCTCCTCCAGTGCCTGGATGATACCTTTATTTCTGGCAACACCACCGGTCATCATGTATTCCCCCGGATTCTTTTTGCCAAGGCGGGCTGCAAGAGCTCCTACCTTGGAAGCAACAGATACATTCAGACCATGGATGATATCTGCCACGTCCTTATTCTGGGCAACTAGGGAAACTACCTCGGACTCTGCAAATACAGTACACATGCTTGAGATCACTACGTTCTCTTTCCACTCCAGGCCACGGGTACTCATCTCCTCCAGGGAAAGTCCAAGAGTACGGGCCATCATTTCCAGGAATCGTCCGGTTCCTGCTGCACATTTATCGTTCATCAGGAAATTTTTTACCGCACCGTTCTCGTCAATGCTGATCGCCTTGATATCCTGACCGCCGATGTCGATAACTGTACGCACATTCGGATTCAGATAATGGGCTCCCTTTGCGTGACAGGTAATCTCTGTGATACTGTCATCACCACTGTCAATATAGGCACGTCCATATCCGGTAGTAACGATACGCACGATATCTTCTTTCCTGATCCCTGCTTTTTCCACGGCCATCTCCAGGCTCTTCTCTGCACTCATCATAGCGCCGCCGCCTGTGGGAATGATCATGGTCGATTTAATTTTTCCGTCTTTATCCAGGATCACAACATCCGTACTTGTGGAACCGCTGTCGATCCCTGCCACATAATAAACTCCTGATTCCATTTTTTTCCTTATCTCCTCGCTGATTCCTTTTGATGGGTCCATATCCTCAGAGCCTTCCAGGGTCTCCGCAAAAGCCTGCACTCTGGTAAGGAGCTGTCCTGCACTCTGGCTTGTAAAATCTGTCTCGATCTTCAGAAGCGGAACCTTGATATCACGCTTGATGCTTGCATACTCAAATCCGTAATAGTCGCAGAATTTAATAGTATGATAAATGATTCCCTTCAGGTTCGGATCCAGATACAGCCGGTTTCTTCGGGTGCTGTTGTTCATACGGAAGCAGGGCATCTGGGAAAGAAGTGCATCCGCATAAGCCAGGAACATGGCATCGTCTTCCATTTTTTCCAGCTCCTCACGGATCACTGCAAGACGTCTTCCACCTGTACAGGTCAGGTTTTCCACATCCATGCGGATATTATCCCGGATCATTTTTTCCAGGATGCCGCTGACACGGACACCCAGAACACCGATATACGGCTGGTTATCCACAGGCTCATGGGAAAAAGCATTCAGAAATCCACTTCTGTCGAAGGTTTTCCCCGAAAATTTCTCATAAGCTTTCTTCAGACGGTGGATGCCCTGGGCAAGCTTCACCTTTTCACAGTCGTTATCCTCATGAGGCATGTCCAGCATGTACAGAAATTTACATTTACCGGTACTTTCCACAATGTCGTACACACGGCGCATGGAATCACAGCAGTTAACAAGAACAAGCTGCTCTACCTTTCCCTCCAGCACTGCCTGGATCACAGATTTTCCAAAGCCACAGAGATTAGCATGAGCGATCTGGTCCGAAAGCTCAAAATTCTCCGGCATTTCCTCAAGAACCGCACATTCCTCGCCAAAGCCCTTAAACAGCTCCAGCGGTGTATATTTACAGACGTAATGTATCATGACCGTTTTTCCTCCTTACCTTCTGACAGCATTTCCAGATATGCCTGAAGTCGTGTGGATACCTGGCCGTCACTGGAATTGGCCGGGTTACAGCCGTCACCGTCCAGGACCATGGTTGGAAGTCCTGCATTTTCCAGAGAATTTTTGATCAGGCTGGAAGCTCCGATGGTTCCCTTGCAGCCCCAATGCGCAAAAAGGATCCCGCCGTCTGCCTCTGTAAGGTTCGCCAGCTCCTGGGCACGCCGGATCCTCTGCTTCACACTTCCGTTGTAAATGCAGTTGACCATTTTTTCCGCAAGGGCCTCATAAGGATCCGAGGCCTGCATCCGCTGAAAACCGTCTGCAACAAAATCACAGGCACGGATATGCACGTTCTGGCTGTAATTAAATACATCCTTTACCGGCTCCTGCAAAAACGGCATCATATGCATCCACAAAATATGAAGACCTTCCCCCTTTGGTGCCTTCTTCACATCCTCAAGAAGCATTTTTGTGTATTTCAGGGATTCCTCTGAGCCCGCCAGAAGATGGCACATAAAGATCGCATACAGCTCATTTGTCAGGGAAGTCACCGGATCGTGATCCTTTCTGAGGGCAAGCTGGCTGCTGTAATAGGAGGCCGCTTCATTGCTGTTGGCAACTGCACGCTGTACCGACTGCTCGGAGATTTTTTTCCCGCCTACATCCTCCAGGAATTTCTTCAGCTCACGGAGCTGATCTGCAACATAGCTGATGGAATCCTGATTTTTTTCATAGGGTACGTCAATATAAAAGCCCGGGATCTGATATTTCTGTTTCAGATAAGGAAACGTCATCATGTTTCCATCGCAGGCAAGGTTTGTGTAGATGGTACATTTGGGCTTCGGTACCAATCCTGTCATGGACGCTCCCAGAAAAACTCTGTGATAGGAGCACATGGTTTCCGGAAAGCCCTCTGATTCCGTCTGTGCCAGAAATGCCTGCTCACATCTGGTTCCGGCGATGAAGCAGGACATTGCCTCCACGGAATACGGAGTGATCCCTGCTGCTGTCAGAAGCTCTCCCGGTACAAAAATGCTCACAAGCGCGGTATCGTCCGGTTTTGCAAGGGCTTTGATAATATTCTGCATGACTACACGGGCTACATACTGTCCCGAAGCCGGAAGCTTCCTGTCAGGAAAAAGCTGCAGACGTTTTTCCTGAAGCCGGTATCCAGTGAGAAGAAGTTTTCGTGCTTTTTCCGGATCCCTGATGGATCTCTCTCCCACCATATCCCCGAATTTCTTTATAATATCCAATCTGTCACATCCTCCGTCAAATCAAAAAATCTATTATAAGTCTGTCAGACGCTTACCCGAAATTTTGTCTCAAACAAAATCCTGTAGCATTATCATCGTCTAGATGGTATAAAGGTTCCACCTGTCAGACCAATATTTTTATTATAAAGATATTTTTTTCAAATGTAAACACGCCAATTTTTACAAATTTGAAGCCTTTTGCACATATCAAAACATCAAAATGCAGATTTTCCACAAAACTCGCATTCCTTTTCGTGGAAAACCTGCTTTTGTCTTATCACATTATCTTCTGCTCTGTTTTTTCCGTTACTCTGTATCACATCTGATGACGTACCACCTTATATTCATCTCCGGAACGATAATACGGACATTCCTTGTAAGCGCTGCTCACAAAACGATAATATTCATCCTCATCCAGATTGACATCACAGTAATATTCGTCACACTCTTCATCATATGTATAGTTTGCACAGTATTCGCAGCTGGTTCCCTTCATATTTATTTCTCCTCTCTTTGCAGGAAAGTATTTCTCCCTGCTGTTCTCCTGATTATATAATAAAAAAAGGAAGAATTCCATTACTGAAATCCTCCCTTTTTTATATATCAGAACATTCCGTTCACAGTCTTATATTTGTAAAGCATCTCCGCATGGTTCTGCTCTTCCACCTGGATATCTGCCAGAAGCTTCCGCACACCACTGTCTTCAAAAGCAAAAACATCCGAGTTGTATTCTCCGGAAATCAGCTTTTCTGTTCCGATACAGTCTGTTGCAAGAAAAGCATCGTGTTCCTTATCCTCTGAGGACATCACCGATGTGTAAGCAGCCTTGGGCTGGTAATCACGGCCGTCACTATCATTACAGTTTACCTGTGGAACTGTACCGGAAAGCACCTGGCTCAGGGAATCGTAATGCTCCTGCTCTTTTTTCTGAAGAGTCTGAAATAAGCTTTTAAGCTCCGGATCCCTGGCCTGCTGTGCATATTTTCCATATTTTTCAATGCAGCTTTTTTCCTGTGTCTGAAGATCCTGGATCACTGTGCGCTCTTTTTCCTTTAATATCATTATGATCATCCTTTCTTTTGATAATAATGATAGTATGGTTTGGAAACGCGATTTTATTCATGTTTTACGCAGTCAGGATCTCCATCAGTGCTCCATAAAGATCCTTGTCCAGCTCCATAGACTGAAGCTCAGATAAAAGAACCGGCAGCTTCTTTCCGGCTGTGATCAGCTGATATAATCTGTCCTTCAGTACAAAACCGATCTCTGCCTGGTTCAGGAAATCAAAGACACGCTCTTTTGTCTGATTGTCTGCCACTTCGCCAGCGAGAATGATCTGCACCTCTGCCGCTGTGTCTGCTTCCACTTCCACACAGATCTTCTGAAGCTTCTCCTCATATTTTACAGCAGCCTCAGTCTCTGCTCCGTTAACCAGAACCTTCACAGTATCTGTTCCTGTTTTCGCAAAATTACAGAACTCCACGGTATAAGCTCTCTTTGCCGGGATCAGCTCTGTTTTTCCCTGTGCGGGATGAATGGTAAACACTGCCTGATCCTTTTCCTTATAATCCATTTCCGTAAATACACAGGCACCATTTTCGTAAGCACAGGTTTCGTTGTCATCCTCATACAATCTGAAGCTTCCGTCAGCACCCGGGAATACCCGGATATTCAGGCTTTCCGGATTCTTTTCCGCCTCTGTTCCACGGATCTCATCGGTCATCACCAGAATACCGCCTGCTTTTGCAAGAACCGGGATACTGTCCAGAGTACGGTACATATCCACCATTCTTCCGCCCTCATAGCGCAGACCTGTTTGACACTCCCCACAGCTAAAGCAGGGGGATTCTTGCTTCTCCCACTACTGCATT